>CANGWT010000056.1 GCA_947457745.1 Burkholderiaceae bacterium
AAAAATTACGCCCTTTGCGTGACGAGAATATTTTGATTCTGGCTAGTGGTAATGTTGTACATAACTTGCGCACTATTCATTGGGAAGAGAGTGCAACACCTTATCCATGGGCTAGAGAGTTCAATGATTTTTTTGTTTCTGAGATGTATGCAAATCATCACGACAATTTAATTCATTGGGAACAGTGCGGTGATGCCGCACATTTATCTATCCCGACCCCTGAGCACTATTGGCCAGCTTTATATGCGCTTGCTCTACAAGAGCAGGGTGAGACCCCTAAGGTATTGATTGATGGAGTAGAAATGAGCTCCATTAGCATGCTCACTTTTTCAATCCAATAAATATCGAATATGTGGCCATCTATTCTTGCAATTTTTTGCGGCGCTGGTCTTGGTGCTTTACTAAGGGCAGGCTTTAATCTCGTAACAGTGAGCGTTGCTTTAACCCTACCATTGGGAACTTTTATTTCCAATATGGTTGGTGGATATTTCATCGGAATTGCCGTAGCCTTTTTTGGCAATAATCAAAGCCTCTCCCCCGAATGGAAGTTATTCGTCATTACAGGTTTTTTGGGTGGCCTTACTACCTTCTCCAGCTTTTCTGCTGAAGTGGTCGGTTTTATGCAGCGTGGCGAAGTGAGCTGGGCACTTGGTACTGCGTTCTTGCATTTAGTTGGCTCACTAGGCCTTACTTTTTTAGGGATCCTGACTTACCAAGCGCTGAAGTAAGTCTCAGTACCTAGCTCACTCAGGTTTAATATTGCCAGTCTTGACTACAGCACTCCATTTTGCGGCCTCTGATTTAATGAGTGCTGCAAAATCGGCAGGGCTACCTCCGCCAATCTCATTGCCCTGAGACAGCATTAACTCCCGTAGTTGTGGATCTTTAAGCGCCTCATTAGCTGCTTTATTCAATATGTCGATAATAGGTTTAGGCGTGCCAGCAGGGGCGATAAAGCCTTGCCAATTGAGCACTTCAACTTTAGGGTAAGCAAGCTCTGCAAAACTAGGCACGCTCGGAAAGAGTGGTGATCTCTTTTTGCTGGTGATGGCAATAGGACGCAGTTTATCTGCTCTGATGTTGGGAACTGCAGAGTACATCTGATCAAACATCATATCGACGTTACCTGCCATCAAATCAGTCAACGCAGCAGAACCACTCTTGTAAGGTACATGAATCATTTGGATACCAGCATTTTGCATAAATAGCTCAGCTGAGAGTTGATGGCTGCCGCCGATTCCTCCCGAAGAGAATGTCAGGGTCCCCGGCTTTGCCTTAGCTGCTGTAACAATATCTTGAATGGTTTTATATGGCGAATTTGGGTTTACTACCAGGATTAACGGACCCTTTTCTATCAGGATGATGGGGGTAAGAGCAGTTTCTGGGTCATACCGTAAATTTCCAAAAAGCGTTTTGTTTACCGCCATTGGTGCAAAGTTTCCCATACCAATGGTGTAGCCATCTGGGGCAGATCTTGCTACAAACTCAGTACCGATATTTCCACCAGCACCGGGTTTGTTATCAATCACAATAGCTTGCTTCAGAATGACACTCATTTTCTGAGCCAGTTGTCTGCTCCGAGAGTCTGCGTTGCCACCAGCACCATAAGGCACTACTAAATTAATAGATTTGCTGGGGTACGTGTTTTGAGCCTGCGCAGTCAGCGCTAAGGAGAGCGCCATGGCAGGAATGAAAGTGTGAACTAAGGTGCGAAGAAGTAAGATGAGTTTCATATCAATCCCATTATTCCAAGGGCTGCGCCCAGTGCAATCAAATATAAAGGGTGCCAGCGAGTAAAGACCGTTAACCCAATAGTCAGTAGTGTCAATCCATATGCAGCATAACTATGATTTATTTGCAGTGCAATCTGCCATGCAGAAGAGAGAACCAAGCCAATTGCTAGTGCGGCAGCAGCATATTGAATCGCCTTCTTTTTTTGCTTGTCATTCATGCCAAGGATCAGCCGTTGTACAAAGTACACCAAAATAGATGATGGCCAGGCAATAGCAACAGTGGCGAGTAAGGCTCCCAGAACCCCTCCAACATGCCAGCCGATGAGGGTGACTGTCATAAAATTCGGGCCGGGAGCAGCTTGAGCAATTGCAAAGTAATCAGCAAAAGTTTGCAGGTCAATCCACTTCTCTTGATAAACCGATAGCTCCAACAGGCTGGGAAGTAGTGCATTGATTCCGCCGAAGGCAATCAGAGAAAAAGCAGAAAGCTTTAAGAATAGACTGAGGAGTATGTTCATAGCTTGCGAGCCTTTTTGAACGCCAGCAGCAAAGCAAGCGGCGATACGATGAGAACAACCCAACCAAGACCCAGTTGGAAGTAGCTTGCTGCTGCTACTGTCAGGACCACCACCAAAAGCATTGCGGGGTATTTAAACTCATCACGCAACATTTTGATACCAGTAGAGGCAATTAATCCTACCCCTACTGCAGAGATGCCTCTGAGTAGACCTTGCACGCTCTCTAAATTACTGTAATGCTGATATAGGAACGCTAGCAACATGACAATGCAGATTGGCCCAAGGGTCAGGCCAAGTGCTGCGGCAAAGGCACCCTTAGCCCCACAAAGACGTGAGCCTACACAAACGGCAAGATTCAGAATATTGGGCCCTGGAACAATTTGACATATTCCAAGAATGGCGCTGAATTCTTCCGAAGTCAGCACCTCATCTTGCTCTACCAAGGTGCGGCGAGCCCAAGGCAGTACTCCACCAAAACCAGACATGCCGATTTTGCTAAAAGTAATAAATAATTCTGTTGGAGTTAGTGCTTTCAAAAGCGTTAAGGCTCGTATGGATGGGGTACTGGCTTTTGATCTAACCACGCCTCTAGGGTTTCAGTAATTCCCTGAGAGAACATTTTAAAGACAGGCTCTGCGATAAAGCCTAGATGCGGAGTTGCTAATAAATTTGGGGTACTGCGCAAGGGATCATTAGACGGCAATGGTTCAATATCAAATACGTCGATAGCAGCCTGGCCAGGACAACCTTTTTTGAGGGCAGCGCATAAGTCGGACATATTAATCAATGCGGAGCGCGAGGTATTTACCAGAATGGAGTCTGGGCGCATTAAAGCAAGTTGATCGGCGCTGATGATTCCTTTGGTGCCTGGCCCTGCTACTAAATGCATTGTCACCACTTTGGAGGTCTTGAGTAATTCATCAAGGCTAACGGATGTGGCATTTTGAGCGGCAGCACGCTCTGGTGTCATATTGGGGCTCCAAGCGATAATCTCCATACCAAATGCTTTGCCAACGCGAGCAACAGCGCTGCCGATAGCACCAAGACCAATAATGCCGAGGCGCTCGCCAGAGAGCATGGGCAGAACAGATAGTTCATCGCGCCAGCCACCAGAGCTCACAAGCTTATTTTGGCGAACCAGTTGTTTTGAGGCGCCCAAAATTAATGCCCAAGTCAACTCAGTAGTAGTTTCTTTCGAGGGGCCGCCTGGTGAGCAGGCAATCGGAATATTACGAGCAAGAAGGGCGGCGCTTTCTAGCGTGCCATTTCGCTTGCCTGTGAACATCAATAACTTGAGCTTTGGCAGTCTCGCAATCATGGCCTCGTTAAAAGGCGATCGGTCACGTACGATGGCGATGACATCGGCGTCTTTTACTGCTTCATATAGTGGCTCATCTCGCAAAGGCTCATGATGAATTGTGAGGTTTGAATTTTGCTCTATCCGCTCCCATTTAGAAAAGCGACGCAAGGCGCGTTCGTAATCTCCTAGGATGACAATCTTTGGTAGTGTAGCCATGATTACTAGTCTCTTCGTTAGGATGGATTAGTCGGGAGTACAAAGACTCAATATTTTATTGAGATCAGGCGCGCTTCCCAGATTCCATAATGCAGCAATGAGTTGACCAGTTTTTTCCTTACCAATGACTGGCTCAGTTAAGCTGGTGAACTTCTGCTCGAGGTTGGCATCACTCATTGGGTTCTCAACAGATCCAATTGCATTCTTAACGAAGATATGAACTTCCCTTCCATCCTTCAGAATCGCTTTGACGTCCACCGATGCCTCACTGATAGAGGTATCAGTTGTGGCGTTTACTTTTGCGCGCAAGGCGACCACATCAGGGCGATTGACAATATCATCGGCGTACTCACCTTCACCTGCTTGACCAAAAATCAGACCAACGGCACAGCCATGGTAAACGCTGAATTTACCCTCTAGACCATCTTTAGGTGTTTTCTTGCCAGTTAATTCAAGAACGAGTGGGTGGACACGTAGTTCAATTCGTTCAACTTCTTCTGCTTTTACACCTTGTGCCTTGAGTTGTGTGCACGCGTCAATCGCTGGGTGAATCACAATTCCACAAGCGAATGGTTTGTAGGTATTCAATGAAATCTCAAATGATTTACCAAGCTCGCGATCAATCTCTGACCAGTCGCATTTAGTTGAAACAGTTTGCATATAGCCACGGCCCGCTTCAAGAGCTTTAGGGCTAGCAGTAAAGCCATGCTTTGCCAGTAGTGCGGAGAGTTGCCCTGCACGTGCTGCGCCCCCTGGGTGAAAGGGTTTAGTCATGGTGCCAAATTGCTCGCGCATACCCACTGGCTGTGATGCTGCGATGCCTAATGCCATAGTGGTTTTCTGGACATCCAGCCCCATTAGACGTGAGCAAGCTGCAGCAGAGCCCAGCATGCCAGTAGAACCAGTGATATGCCAGCCACGATGGTAGTGGTCTGGGTACATGGCATTCCCAATACGGCAAGCAACATCAATTCCTAAAACGAGCGCGTCAATCATTTGACGGCCTGTGACCTTGGTATGTTCACCTAAAGCTAGGATGGCAGAAGCAACTGGCCCTGCAGGGTGAATCACCGTCTTCAGGTGTGTGTCATCAAAGTCAAAGGTATGTGAGCTAATGCCATTGATGAGAGCCGCGCCGCCCATATCGACACGATCTTTTCGGCCAAGAATGCTCGCCTGAGGCGCTGGTTGAAATTCGCGGATGGCAGCTAATGAGGATTCAACGCTCTCGTGATTAGCTGCGCCAATTGCACACCCAAGCCAATTTAAAAACGTGCGGTGCGCTTCATGATCTACCTCAGGGCCCCAGCCTTGACTGGCATGTGAAGTAACAAACTCAGCCAGTAATTTAGTGACTGGTGGCGCATTCAGATCGGCTGCTGCTTGGATAGCGTGGGACATATTATTTCCTATTTCTGTAAGTATCGAATTTAGTAAGAGTGAGTAACTGAGTAACTGAGTAACTGAATTTATTCCAACTCAATATTGCGTTGTTTGGCAACCTTAGCCCAGCGTGCAATATCTTCTTTAATATAGTTTTCGAATTGCTGAGGAGACATTGGCATCAGCGTCATCGCTTCATTTGCCATTTGCTCAGCAAATTCTGGTGCAGCTAATACCTTATTTAATTCGACATTGAGTTTTTTAACAACATGGTCAGGCAGGTTTGCTGGTCCTGAGACTCCATACCATTGTTGACCATCAAAGCCGTTGTAACCTAGCTCCTTAAAGGTTGGAATGCTGGGATCTGCTGCACTTCGTTTTTGACCAGTCACTGCCAAAGCCCTGACGCGATTAGATTTCAAATACGGCATAGCGGCATACAGCGTTGGAAGCATGACCTGTGTTTGTCCGGCCAGTAGGTCAGTAAAGGCAGGGCCTATACCTCGGTAAGGTATATGCACCATAAAGATGTTGGAGGCAAGCTTGAACTGCTCTATTCCAAGATGCGTAAGTGTTCCGGGTCCCGCTGAGCCATAACTGATTTTCGCGGGATTTTTTTTGGCGTACTCAACAAACTCTTTTAAGTTTTTTACTGGTAAGTCGGGGTTGATAATGAGCGTATTAGGAGTTGCACCAATCATACCGATTGGTGTGAAATCTTTGATGGCGTCATAGGGTAACTTGCGAACGGCTGGGTTTGTGCCATGGGTTCCAACATAGGCGATCATGAGGGTATACCCATCAGGACTCGCTTTAGCAATTGTCTGAGCAGCAATTGTTCCACCACCACCACCGATATTCTCTACGACAATAGATTGCCCTAGATTTTTAGATAAGCGTTCAGCCACCTTGCGCGCAAGGTTATCTAGACCGCCTCCTGCTGCCACAGGGGCAATGAGCTTAATAGGCTTGCTGGGGTAGTTTGAGCTTGATTGCGCCGCAGCATTTAAGCTCGTAACTAAGCTCATGGATGAGAAAATCAGGGCGGATAAAAAAATCGGCATTTGCCGATTGAGGGTATTAGACATGTCTCGAGCCCAGATATTTTTTTGGATTAAGCTTCTTTTATATGTGAATTCTACTATCGATATAAAAATATTTTTTAAAAGGAAAATTGTATGATTTTGGAGCACTGCGATATAGAAATTGACCCAACTAAGGGCGCTGAGTTCGAGAAGGCTATTTTGCGTGGTGTCAATACTGTCATCGCCAAAGCGAAAGGCTTTCGAGGATTCAAGGTTAACCACAGTGTTGAGAGTCCTGCACGCTATCTACTGCTGATTTACTGGGATACCCTGGATAACCATACGGTCGACTTTAGGGGGTCTGACGCCTTTGCTGATTGGCGAGCCATTGTTGGCCCATTCTTCGTAAAACCACCTTTTGTTGAGCACATGACCCTGGTGGGTAAATCAGACTAATACCCTTGGTATCTATGCGATTTGTTTTTTTCGGATCGAGCGCTCAAGTGGGATGGTGTCTAGATTAGGCTCTAGCGCCTCCCGTTCATCAAATACAAAGCAACTGCCGGTGTAGTGTGCGGAGCCAACCTCTTCAAAGTACTTGAGGATGCCGCCCTCAAGTTGGTAGCTGTGTTGCATGCCAATTTCACGCATGTAAAGTCCGGATTTTTCACAGCGAATTCCGCCGGTACAAAAGCTCACTAAAGTTTTATCGGCTAGCGCATCTTTGTGTGCAGTGATTGCCGCAGGAAATTCTGTAAATTTCTCGATATTGAAATGCAGTGCATTTTCAAAAGTCCCATACTCGACTTCAAAAGTATTGCGGGTGTCCACCATCACTACCGGGCGCCCTAAATCATCGGTTCCGCGATCAAGCCACTCTTGTAATTTTTTCGGTGCGATGAAGTTTGCGCGACCCTCTTCTGGACGAATTGCTGGGTGATTCATCCGAATGATTTCATTCTTAATTTTGACCAACATTTTCTTGAAGGGCTGAGTTTCGGACCAGCTGTCTTTGGTTTGAAGGGGTGCAAAGCGCGGATCCTGGCGTAAGTCATTGAGAAAGTTACGCAATTTGGGTTCGCTACCAGCTAAAAACATATTGATACCCTCGCCAGTTAAGAGAATGGTGCCCTTTAACTGGCCAGAATTGCACTCATCTAAGATCTTGGCGCGTAGCTCAGTTAAATTGTCCAGACTGACAAATAAGTAGGCAGCTATGTTCAAAATTGGTTTCATGGGTAATCTCATCTTGCTCTGCCATCCATTATCAAACAAGCGGCGGGGATGGGTGGTAATCTTGCAGTCTTAATCGAGGGAGATGATGTCATGCCGATTTGCTTGAAAATAACTAAAAAAGCCCTTTTATTTGGCCTATTTTTGATGTTTGCTGGTTCTTTTGCTAGTGCTCAAACTGCCGGTGTGGGCGCTTGGCCTACCCAAAAGCCAATTCGCCTAATTGCTGTTTTCCCGCCAGGTGGCTCTGTGGATCAAGTAGCGCGTACCTTGGCCCCGGCCCTCCAAGCAGAATTAAAGCAAAACGTCATTGTTGAAAATATTGGTGGGGCATCCGGTGTGATTGGAACTGCCGCCATGACAAGGTCAGATCCTGATGGTTATACCTTTGCAGTGGTATTTGACACGCACGGTGTAAATCCAATTCTCAAAGACAAGCTTCCGTATGACACGATCAAAGATATAGCACCTGTAACCTTAATTGGTACGTCACCGATGGTATTGGTCGCCAGTAAAAATTCTGGAATCACAAGCTTCAAGCAATTAGTAGACCAGTCTAAGACGGGTAAACAATTTAGCTATGGATCCATTGGTATTGGTAGCTTGGGTCATTTAGCAATGGCGCGTTTGGCTAAGCAAGCGGGATTCGATTGGAATCACGTTCCTTATCGTGGCGGAGGCCCATTGATGCAAGATGTTCTGGGCGGTCAAGTGCAACTGGCTGTTGGTTCAGAATTCTTGGTCAAGCCACACGTTGATAGTGGCGGCGTCATCCCCTTAGTAATCACTACCGCTAAAAGATCTCCTGAGTTGCCGAATGTGCCGACGATTGCTGAAAGTGGTTTCCCTGGATTTAATGCACCAGCATGGTGGGCGGTTTTGGCTCCGGGCAAAACTCCACCAGCAATCGTTAATGCCATGAACCAGGCTGTTACTAAAGCGTTAAAAACACCAGCTGTATCCGAGAAACTGAAGTCTCAAGGGATTCAAATTGTGGCTGGTAACCCAGAAACTTTGCGCGACTTTATCGGCAAGCAAATTGCGATATGGGGCAAGTTTGTCATTGAAAACAATATTAAAGAAACGCAATAAGGAATGGATATGAGTGAGCGTTTAATTCCCTATCAGCCGATGGACTTAGCGGAGCCTGCTGAGCTGGTGGCAGCTATTCGTAAAAGACGCGGTGGTCAGTTCATTAATTTGGATCGCATCCTTTTACACAGCACCCCCATTGCCGAGGGCTGGAATCATTTTGTGGGCGAGATCCGCAATAACCTCTCCTTAGATCCCAAGCTGCGTGAGCTTGCGATGTGTGGGGTAGCTGTTCTCAATGGCGCTGAATATGAGTTTTTTCACCACGCCCCGCCGTTTATCAAAGCAGGCGGTACTGAAGAGCAAGTCCAAGCACTTCGTTTCATTGGCCAACCAAGCTTTCCCAGCGCCTTATTTTCTGCTGTTGAAAATGATGCTGTTGAGCTCACGTTTCAGATGACGCGTAATATTCAGGTTGATAGCGCTCTGATGAAGCGTTTGCAGGCTTCTTTGGGCAATACCAATACCGTTGAGCTTGTCACTGTAGTAGCAGCTTACAACATGGTCTCTCGGTTTTTGATCGCCTTGGATGTTAATCCCGAGGAACATCCTCCTGAGTAATTCATGAACCAGGGTAGCTCGATTCATTGGGAAGAGGGTGGCCAGACCTGTTCAGCTGTTTGGCATTCTGAAAATGGCATAGCGGTACATAAAAAAGTGGTGACTGCTGACGATACATTCACAGCGGACGATGCCTATCGCTTGGCATGTGAAGGTACGGCTATCCTCTGGAAGGGGGATTTTCAAAATGCCCGCCAGCTGCTGCAGGCATTGGTTCGACGTGTAGATAAACCTTCAAAAAAAACGAAGCGCGCAGGCAATAGACTGGATAAGTCAGGTGAGCCCGTTATACAGAAATCAGCAAAAGATATTTTTAATCAACACCGCCTGATTCAATCTC
>CANGWT010000057.1 GCA_947457745.1 Burkholderiaceae bacterium
CGAGCGGCTGCGACCACGTATTGCAAATCGGCAGAGCCATCTTCATCTGGTGGGGTACCCACCGCAATAAATTGAATATCGCCATGGGCAACGGAGGCTGCAATATCGGTAGAGAACTGCAAGCGCCCAGCAGCGCGATTGCGCTCAATCATCTCTTTAAGACCAGGCTCATAAATAGGGACACCACCGGAGTTGAGGATCGCAATTTTTTTGGGATCTACGTCTACACAAAAGACGTGATTACCCTGCTCTGCTAAGCTAGCGCCGGTGACAAGGCCTACGTAACCGCTGCCGATGATGGTGACTTTAATCATAAAATTGAGTAGTAAGTTTAATTAGCGAATTGGACTATTCCAACCAGCAGAACGATAGGCATAAACAACCTCAGCGAGCACTATCGATAACGATGTCATGAATGATATCAAGCCGAGGACAAATGTCCAGATAACGTAAGTAGCCTGCAAAGAGCGCACCGCTCCAGCTTGAAAGAAAAAGAGCTCTAACACCGTTAGGGAGATAAAAACGCCGCTGAGGACATCAAAGAAAATAGCGGCTGTGCACAGACGCCCACGCGTTTTGGCCTCATTTGCCTCTTGAATCATGTGATCGAGCATTGCTTGATCTCGAACACCACCCTCTTGAATTTTTTGCTGAACAGCCCTCATCCGATCAACTGACCGAGCAAGACGTGCAGAGATTGCATTAATCAGTGTTGCCACTGCAGTTAACAAAAATACTGGCGCTAGCGCCAGTTGAATATTGTTAGTAATTGCGTCTATTGATACATCCATCACAACTCCAAAATCCGAATTAGTTTGACCAAGCCACTAAACCACTATAGGCACTGATTAATACCAGCACCCCAAAAACGATTCGATACCAAGCAAAGGGGATGAAATTATGTCCGGCGACATAATGAATCAACCAACGCACGCATACAAAAGCAGAGATAAATGCAGTAATGAATCCCAAGACGATTGCCCAAGCAAAATCTCCTGATAAGGAGACAGGATTTTTCCAAAGCTTCAGTAACTCATAAGCAGTGGCACCACCAATCACGGGAATGGCTAAGAAGAATGAAAACTCGGTTGCCACTGTGCGAGGCAAACCAAAGAGCATGCCGCCAATGATGGTTGCACCAGAGCGTGAGGTGCCAGGAATTAATGCTGCGCATTGTGCAATACCAACCTTAAGTGCATCCAAAGGAGTGAGATCGTCTACTGATTGAATATGGCTTTTAGCTAAATTGATTTTCTTCTGGCGGCGCTCTGCCCAAAAAATAACCAATGCGCCTGCAATAAAAGCACTTGCCACCGGAATGGGGGCAAATAGCACAGCCTTAATATGCTTGCCAAAGATAAAGGCGAGTCCCATTGCAGGGATAGAGGCAATGATGAGATTCAAAACAAAACGACGGGACATTGCGCTTTTGCTGAATGTGGATGCCACCTTCCAGAGTTTTTCACGGAACTCCCAACAGACTGCCAAAATAGCCCCAAACTGAATAATGACCTCGAAGGCCTTACCGCGTTCGTCATTAAAATTCAGTAAATCGCCCACCAAAATAAGATGCCCCGTGCTGGAGATTGGCAAAAACTCTGTTAAGCCCTCCACAACACCCAGTATTACTGCCTTGCCTAGCAAAATTAGATCCATAGACCTGATTTTATAGATAGATGTGGACAAGCTTAGGATTTGGCAAAATGGGGTTCAGATTAAGCATTTTGCGGAAATAAGCCTTAAACTTCATGGCACATTGAAAAGTAACCGAATTACATGACTTCTGCCCGTTTTCGCCTTGCCAAACTAAGCACCTTTGGATTGATTTTGAGCCAAGCACTCGGGCTGGGCATGGGCACACCCACTGCGTTTGCGCAGAGCGCTAATGGGGCAAAGCCCTCCCTACCGACACCATTGAGCACTCAATCCCTGGTAGGCTTGGATATGCCCCCGCAGATGCTTGTGGCTCCAAAACAAGCAATACCAAGCACCATTGCCCCATCAAACGTTGGCGGTAATACAGCTGTCAATAGTGGGCAAGCGGCGGACTTAATTCGCCTTTATCAGGAAGCTGCTTTTAGTGATCCAGTATTAACTGCTGCCAGATTCAACTACGAAGCTAGCAAAGAGCTCTATTGGCAAGGCCTCTCCCTCTTATTACCTCAGGCAAATGCAACGCCAGGAGGAACTCGCTACTTTCAACATGGCGCTGGCAACACCACCGTTTCCAGTCTTTCTGGAAACTCTCGAGTATTTGACCAAAAGAACTATACGGTGACTCTGACGCAGCCTGTATTTAATTTGGCGGCATTAGAAGCTTTTAAGCAGGGTGATCTCAATACCAAGATTGCTGACATGCGCTTTTATTTGGCGCAGCAAGATTTAATTATTCGAGTATCCCAAGCGTACTTTGACGCGCTCACTAGCCAAGATAATGTTGAGCTTTATCGCAATAAAAAAAGTTTAATCAAGCAGCAGCTTGAAATTGCGCAAGCAAAGTTCGATGCTGGTCTAGCCACTATTGTCGATGTGAACACTGCACAAGCTGCACAAGATCTAGCTAGCTCTCAAGAAATTGCTGCACAAGCAGACTTAGTAGTGAAGCGCGGCGTCCTAGAGCAACTCGTCGGCAGACCCGTTGGCACTCTGAAGCCATTAATCAAAGAAGCGAAGATTGATGGTGTTATTAAGAACCCTCGCACGAAGTCTAAGGACAGTAACGGCATCCCCATTGCTGAAAGCGTCAACCCAGAATTGCCTAAAGGTCAAACTTTAGAAGATTGGATTGCGCAGGCCGAGTCTGCCAACTTCAGCGTATTGGCCGGTCAATTAGCCGTCAATATTGCTGAGAGCACGTACAAAGCGTCTCAATCCTTGAACTTTCCCACGATCAACTTAGTGGGTACATCGGGTTACAACACTTCGAATGGAACGCCAAATAGTTATCAGCCCTCACAAACTAATGTCTACAACAACACCATAGCATTGCAGATGAATATTCCCCTAGTATCGGGTGGCTACAACAGCTCATTGATTCGTCAGAATGCTGCTCTTTTGGATGCAGCAAAAGCCAATTACGATAACTTTCGTCGTACCGCCGCTCAAAATACCCGCTCTGCTTTTACCGGCTTTTATGGTGGACTTGCCAGCGTGAAAGCTTTTGAAGCAGCTGAGAGATCATCCTCGCTGGCACTGGAATCTAGCAAGCTTGGATTTCAGGTGGGGACTTTGATCAACATCGATGTATTGATTGCTTTGGATACATTAATCTCGACACGCTCGCAGTTGCAACAAGCACGCTATAACACCATCCTCAATGCTATTAAGTTAAAAGCTCATGCAGCGGCGTTAACAGACGAGGATTTAATCGCAATCAACACCTTATTGCGCTGAGAGCTTCGAAGTAGCATCAAGCACTTCCTCTACTCCTGGTGGCTGCTGAAGATCTCCGGTGTTACCAATTTTCTCAGACCAATAGCCCTCGGTCTTCCATCGCGGTGAATCACAATAAATTTCTACAGTAGGCTTGTTGAGGACTGCTGCCAAATGGGTAAGGCCAGTATCCACACCCACGGTTAAAGCCGCATCATTAATCACTGAAAAAGCTTGCTCAATAGAAAAAGACGTTGGCACTAAGCTGCCAGGAATCTGCGCAGCAAGCATCTCGCTTACCGCCCTCTCGGATGGATTTCCCCAAGGTAAGACCACCTGAAAACCGCGCGAAGCAAGTTCTTTTCCGAGCGTGACCCAATTTTCATTAGACCAACGCTTTGCTTCTCTGGCCGTTGAGTGAAAAAATAAAACATAGGGAGAATGTAATCCAGCGACAGCAGCTTTAGGAATCTTCTTGATAAATTTATTCGGGTAAAACTGCGGAGCTTCTTTACGAGTCACTAAAGGCTGATCGATTGCAGAGCACATGACCCAACGGGAACGATCCACTGCATGACATTGAGTGGGAACCTGAACCGATTGGCTATAAAAGTTTCTTGCGAGCGGCTCATACCCAGAAAACTCCGTAGCATTTGCAAGCCCGGCTACCACGGCATTGGGACTCTTTTTTGCTAAAGCGCACACCAATGCAGACTTCAATAAACCCTGAGTTTCGATAATGACATCGTACGAAACTTGCTGAAGATCTTTTTTAAATGCAAAGAATTGTCTCCAGCTATCGAGCGAAAAAATACTCTTTTTCCAGCGACGTAGGCCAAAAGGAATAATGCGGTCAATGCCCTGAAAACCTTCTCTAGCCAGCAGGGGTTTTAGCAGGTGCACATACCCCTCTTCAACTACCCAATCAATCTGCGCATTGGGTAAACGAGAGCGTAAATCCCAAACAATTGGCAAGTTATGCAAGACATCCCCAAGCGAGGAGAGCTTGACTAGTAGGATTTTAGGATTAGCAGTTAAATTGGAATTCAAAGCAAAATTAGGTTAAAACTTAGGAGCAGCATCCCAGGCAAGACCTGCCAAATCTTTAGCGTTCATATTTGGTGAGATGCCTTGTGGTAATGGCCATTCAATACCTACGGTGGAATCATTCCAAGATAAACATACCTCGCTCTGCGGGTGATAATAATCAGTGGTCTTGTACAGAAATTCGGCAGCTTCAGATAAGACTAAGAAGCCATGGGCTAAACCTGGTGGAACCCAAAGCTGCTTATGATTTTGAGCACTTAGCTCCACTCCAGCCCACTTGCCATAAGTGACTGAATCTTTACGAATATCCACAACAACATCAAATACATTGCCAGCAATCACCCTAACTAATTTACCTTGAGTTTTTTCCAATTGGTAATGCATGCCTCGCAAGGTCCACTGACGAGAAAAGGAGTGATTATCTTGAACAAAGTTGACGGCTAAACCTGTAGCGACCCTGAAATCTTGCGCATTAAAAGATTCGGTAAACCAACCACGCTCGTCACCAAAAATCTTTGGCTCGATCACCAAAACATCTGGAATTGCAGTGGGGCTTACTTGCAGCTTACTCATCCTAAGATTTTTTCTGTGAGAGTGCAACTGGCTGCGCTGAGCTATTAAGCTCATTCAATATTCTTTGCAAATACTGACCATAAGTATTTTTACTTAACTGAGATGCAACCTTTTGCACCACTTCTGCAGAAATCCATCCTTGACGGTAGGCGATCTCTTCAGGGCAAGCCACCATTAAACCCTGGCGTTTTTGTAGGGTGGCAATAAAACCAGCAGCATCCAATAGGGAGTCGTGAGTGCCAGTATCTAACCAAGCAAAACCGCGCCCCATAATCTCTACATCCAACTCATTCTTTTCGAGATAAACACGGTTCACATCCGTTATCTCTAGCTCTCCACGCGCGCTCGGCTTAATCGATGCTGCAATATCACAGACTTGATTGTCATAAAAATATAGTCCTGTGACAGCATAGTTACTTCTAGGCTGAAGGGGCTTCTCTTCAATCGATAAGGCCTTGTTATTTTTGTCAAACTCAACCACACCGTAACGCTCAGGATCCATGACGTGATAGGCAAAAACCGTAGCACCATCAGTTCGTTCGTTTGCACTATTGAGTTGATGAACTAATTCATGACCATAGAAAATATTATCCCCAAGCACTAATGCGCTTGGGCTGTTGCCAACAAAGTTCTTACCTAAAGTAAAGGCTTGGGCTAAACCATCGGGAGACGGCTGAACACAATACTCAATATTCAGACCCCACTGAGAACCATCACCTAGCAATTCTGTAAAGCGGGGGGTATCGTGCGGGGTAGAGATCAACAAAATATCTCGAATCCCAGAAAGCATCAAGGTAGTTAAGGGGTAATACACCATCGGTTTGTCATAAACCGGCATCAACTGCTTGGAAACTGCCTGGGTTACGGGATATAAACGTGTGCCAGAGCCTCCTGCCAATATGATGCCTTTACGACCCAGATTATTTACTGCCATAGGTGCCTTCTAAATAAGTCCATCTTTTGCCAGCTGAGATACGTAGGACTTAACGCCCACATCCCAAGACTGATTTAATAGTCCTAATTTTGACATATCGCCGTGCCTCTCGAGACTTATGCGCAGTTTGTCGGTCGACATCCGTGAATTCATAGGCCTAGGGGCAGGCAAAGGATATTCTTCGGCCAAAATGGGCTTAATGCCGTCTTGCTCAACACGAAATTTGATTCCAGCATCTTGGGCAGTTTGTGCAACTAAGCAAGCCAAGCCATGCCAAGTAGTTTCACCAGCAGGAACGGCATGATAAATACCGGAAGAGAATTTCCTCAGGCCAAGCTCGTCATTCAGGGCCAAAGCCAAGCTCACTTGTGCCAGCCATTGCGCATGAGTCGGGACTCCATATTGATCATGAATAATTTTCAGCTCATCACGCTCTTTGGCTAGGCGCAAAATCGTCCGAATAAAGTTGGCACCTTCGCCATACACCCAGCTTGTTCTGAAAATGGCATATTGGCCCGAGCTCTTAGCCAAACTCTCTGCAAATATCCTGGTGATAGCCTCTTCTCCAGCCGCCTTACTTTTTCCATAAACGCCAAGCGGGTTGCGGAGATCATCTTCTAAATAGAAGCCGTACTTCTCGCCATCAAAAACATAGTCCGTTGAGTAATGCAACAAAGTAGCGCCATGTTTGGTAGCGTATCTTGCCATCACTTCAGGAGCTTTTGCATTGATTGCGAATGCGAGATCCATTTCATTCTCAGCTTTATCCACAGCGGTGTAAGCAGCTGCATTAATAATCAGATTCGGATTGCTACTAGCTAGAAGAATATTTAAATCATTTTCATTGGCAAGATCGCATTGCGCTCGCCCAATGTATTGAATATTTTGGGGGTCATCTAAATCAGCAGCAATGCTCTCGAGCAAGTGCTGAAAAGCCTTACCTAATTGACCATCCTTACCAAAGACCAAGATATTCATAGGAAATGTAATCAGTCTCAGCTCTTAGTGATATTGCTTTTGCAGCCAGTCACGATAAGAGCCGCTGACAACACCCTCAACCCATACTGGATTATCCAAATACCATTGCACCGTCTTACGAATCCCGGTATCAAAAGTCTCTGTAGGACGCCAGCCTAATTCACGCTCAATCTTGCTTGCGTCAATCGCATAGCGACGATCATGCCCAGGGCGATCCGCAACAAACGTAATCTGCTCTGCATATGACTTGCCATCACTACGGGGCTTTAGCTCATCCAAAATATGACAAATCGTTTTGACTACATCGATATTGGCTTTTTCATTCCAACCACCAATGTTATAGGTTTCACCTAGCTTGCCTTTTGCTAACACTTCGCAAATTGCCGAACAATGATCACCAACATATAACCAATCTCGAATTTGCTGACCATCACCATAAATTGGCAAAGGCTTTCCATTTAGCGCATTGAGAAGAACTAATGGAATGAGTTTTTCAGGAAAGTGATAAGGGCCATAGTTATTGGAGCAATTGGTAGTTACTACTGGAAATTGATAGGTGTGGAACCAGGCGCGGACTAAATGATCCGAGGCTGCTTTTGATGCTGAGTAGGGGCTATTCGGCTCATAGGAATTAAGCTCCGTAAAAGCAGGATCGCTTAATGAAAGAGTACCATAAACCTCATCAGTAGAAACATGATGAAAGCGAAACCGTTCTTTTTCAGTACCTTCTAGCCCACCCCAATATTCTCTTGCGCACTCCAATAAATTGAATGTGCCAAGGATATTTGTTTGGACAAATTCAGCGGGGCCATGAATCGAGCGATCTACATGGCTCTCTGCCGCAAAATTGATAATTGCCCTAGGCCGATACTTTTTCAGCAGTGCAGCAACCAAATCCTGATCGCCAATTTCCCCATGTACAAAAACATGACGCTCATCGTCTTTCAAAGAGTCTAGGGTTGCGAGATTGCCTGCATAAGTCAATTTATCTAAATTAACAATACCTTCTGCAGCTGAATTTGATAACCAATTCAGAACAAAATTCCCGCCAATAAAGCCAGCACCGCCAGTAACTAAAATCATGATTGAATGGGTCCTAATATTGCCTCTGCAAACGCCTGAGAACTATACGGCATAAAGGCTGGAGATGCCAAAAATTGCTTTCCAGCATCCTGATAAGCTAAGAATTCTGCCTCTGTCATCTGATGAAGAAACTGATTGAGAGCGGCATAGGGGTCAGGTTTTTGTAAAAAAAGACGGAAATCAATAAAACAATTCTTGGGTATCAGGCTCTCGATATGCGGCTCACCCCAATAGATGGGCACGCAACCCGCAAACAAACAATCGAATAATTTCTCAGTAATGTATCCCCGGATATCTTTAGCATTTTCAAAACAAATGCTAAAGCGAGTATGTGACAACACCTCAAACTTTGTTTTGGCTGGCCCCCGATAACTGGGAAATACTGGCTTGCCGAAAAGGAAAGGCAAAACCTTCTCTAATCTGTAGCGCAACCTACCGATGCTTCCTAAGCGCTTTTGCGGTACGAGCCAACCATTTCCAAATAAAACAAAATCATTTGGGGCGTGGGTTTCAAACCAACGAATCGCCTTAACCCTCTCTGAATACAACTCTCTCACATCAGGCAAATTCGCATGTCTATTACTAGCAATTAATGTGCAGAAAAAATTGCGCTGAGAAAATCCAGTACTCACAACTTCATTAACCTTGTAACCCGTTGGTGGCGTATTTGGATAACAAATTGGAAATTTGGGAGGCAATCCTTTGGAATTCAACAGAACCTGATCCCAGGTATAAATTCCATCAAATTGCTTGAGATACTCTGAATCACCATTAATAGGTACCGTCAACTCAGTCTCAAAGCGGATCAGGAAATTTTTGCAGTCCTTTATTGGGATAAGGGGAACTGACTCAAGATATAGCGTGAAATCAGGTCTTAGACCTTTTAGGGTAAGCACATCAAGGGTATGCAGCTCAATTCCACGCGCAAGCGCAACTGACCTCAAAACCCGAAAAGGCTCAAGGCAGTCATCTCTATTTCTAGGGCTGTGAGGGTTAAATAGATCATCTTGACCTTCCCCCCATCCGACGATCCCTCCAACTAACATAAGTAGCCGTTCATTCAGGTTGATTGCTGGGACGAGTAATACGCTTGTTAATGTTCTAATTATAGGGTTATGGCCATTTACTCCTATCTTCAAGGAGGCCTAGGCAATCAGTTATTTCAATATGCGATTGCTAGAGCCTTATCTGAGCGCTACCAGGTGGATTTTGCGTTAGATCGCTCCTGGTTTGCAATCCCCCAAGATGGCGTCACCCCTCGGCAATTCCAGCTTGAATTACTAAATATCCCAGAGATCAGTTATTTCAATAGCCCCTTCCCCAAGAAACCCAGTCGACTTCAGCGATTTCTTCAAAATACCATTTCAAGCTGCCCAATCATTCATTATCAAAAGAATGCGTTTGACTTTGA
>CANGWT010000058.1 GCA_947457745.1 Burkholderiaceae bacterium
CGGAGAGTTGGGGAACTTTAACTTCAAAAATAGCCATGATTAATCCTATTTAGTGTTTGTATATTGAGTGACGTCTACGATTACTTCGTAATGACATAACCCTTTAGTTTTGCGAATGCTGCAGTAAGAAGAGACTTCTGTTGTTCTTGATGGAGATGGGCATAGCCACAAGCTGGTGAGGCAGAAGCTGGACGGCCTGCATATGCCAATTTCATGCCTTCAGACATATTCTCCAAAATATTGTGCTGAACAAAGAACCAAGCGCCTTGGTTTTGTGGCTCATCTTGACACCACACTACCTCCTCTAAGTTTGGATACTTCTTCAACTCAGTAGCCAATGCTTTATGGGGGAAGGGGTAGAGTTGCTCCAAACGAATAATTGCAACATCGTCTAGTTTTTTATCGGAACGTACTTTAGCTAGGTCGTAATAGACTTTGCCAGAACATATGATTAATCGAGTTACCTTTTTGCCATCGATACTCTCGTCGCGTTCTGGAAGAATGGTATGAAAACCACCCTTTGTAAACTCAGTCAATGGCGAAGCAGCCTCTTTGTTACGCAGCAATGATTTTGGTGTCATTAAGATCAGTGGCTTGCGGAACTGACGAATCATTTGGCGACGCAAGACGTGGAAGATCTGCGATGCAGTTGTTGGCTGAATCACTTGCATATTAGTGTCAGCGCATAACTGCATAAAGCGCTCTAAACGTGCAGATGAGTGCTCTGGGCCCTGACCCTCATAGCCGTGAGGCAACATCATGACCAAGCCGTTTGCACGACCCCATTTCACTTCGCCTGAAGCGATAAATTGGTCGATCACCACTTGAGCACCGTTCGCAAAGTCACCGAACTGGGCCTCCCAAATAGTCAAGGTATTTGGCTCTGCAGCAGCATAACCGTACTCAAAACCAAGTACAGCCTCTTCCGAGAGGATGGAATCAATCACTAAAAAAGGAGCTTGGTCCTTAGCGATATGGCGCAGGGGAATGTAGACACCGGTATCCCATTTTTCGCGGTTTTGATTATGCAAAACTGCATGACGATGGGTAAAGGTGCCACGACCACTGTCCTCGCCAGACAGGCGAACTGGATAGCCGCTGGCTACTAGAGATGCGAAAGCCATATGCTCTCCCATGCCCCAGTCAACATTCGTTTCACCACGACCCATGGCAGCACGATCTTTTAAGACCTTTTCGACCAATGGGTGAACCTTAAACCCCTCTCGAGCAGTAGAAACTCGTTCTGCTAGCCGCTTCCACTCAGTTAATGGAATGGCAGTATCAGCCTCATCGGTCCAACGCTTATTAAGGAATGGAGACCAATCAACCGCAAACTTACCTTTGAAGTTACTGAGTACAGGATCTGAAGTCTGCTTACCAGCATCCATAGCAGCTCGATACTCTTTCACCATCAATTCCCCGGTGCCGGCAGGCAAAACACCTTGAGCCTCTAATTTATCGGCATATAACTTGCGCGTACCTGGATGGGCTGCGATGATTTTGTACATCAAAGGTTGAGTCATTGCTGGAGTATCTTGCTCGTTATGACCCAGCTTTCTGAAGCAAACAATATCAATGGCAACATCTTTGTGGAACTGTGTACGGAACTCAACAGCTAGTTTGGTGGCCAGAACAACCGCCTCTGGATCATCACCGTTCACATGTAATACAGGCGCATCAATCACCTTCATGATGTCTGTGCAATACAAACTCGAACGCAAATCACGAGGATCGGATGTAGTGAAACCAATCTGATTATTAATCACGATATGAATCGTGCCACCAGTGTAATAGCCACGCACCTCTGCCATTGCCAAGGTTTCTTGCATCACGCCTTGACCAGCAATAGCCGCATCTCCATGCACTAATACCGGCAATACTTGTTCACCCAACATATCACCACGACGCTCCATACGAGCACGTGCAGAGCCCTCCACTACCGGGTTCACGATTTCTAAATGGGAGGGATTAAATGCAAGCGATAGATGAACGGGTCCTGCTGGGGTGGATATATCACTCGAGAAACCTTGGTGATACTTCACATCACCTGCAGGCAATGTTTCTGGGCCCTTGTGCTCAAACTCAGCAAAAAGATCTGAAGGCATTTTTCCTAAAACATTCACCAACACATTCAGTCGGCCACGATGGGCCATACCAATCACAATCTCCTGGACGCCTTTAGCACCAGACTCACGAATCAACTCGTCCATACAAGCAATGAAGCTCTCACCGCCCTCAAGAGAGAAACGCTTTTGACCAACATACTTTGCTTGAAGATAGCGCTCCAAACCTTCTGCTGAAGTCACGCGATCCAAAATATGGCGCTTCTCATCCATATTGAATCTAGGAGTTGATCGAATCGACTCTAATTTTTCTTGCCACCATTTTTTGATGGTCTGGTCAGCAATAAACATATACTCAGCACCCAAGGTGCCACAGTAAGTTTGACGCAATGCTTGCAATAAATCACGCAAGGTCATTTCATTACGACCAAAGAAGGTATTACTCGTATTGAAGACGATATCCATATCGCCATCAGTGAAACCATAAAAAGCAGGATCTAACTCTGGAATATCCTTGCGCTCAATTCGCTTCAAGGGATCAATATCGGCCCAGCGGTTACCGACGTTACGATATGCGGCGATTAACTGCTGAACGGCGACGCGTTTGCGTCCCATCTCAGAGTCAGCCGAATCAGAAACTGTTCTGATGGGGCCTTGCTTAGCCCTCTCAGCAAAGGAAGCAACAATGGGCCCATGGGCAACGTCTGTTCTAGAAGAACCATCGACCGCCGGGACTTGCTTCACATTATCAAAATAATCTCGCCAATGATCGGCTACAGAGCCTGGATCGTTCAAGTAGGATTCGTAAAGTTCCTCTACGTAAGGGGCGTTTCCACCGAAGAGATAGGAGCTATCTCTTTGATCTTGCATCATGATGCTCACCTTTCATCGGGTTTCCCGAATAAAGACTGTGGTTAAAACCATTCGCTCTGCGGCTAAACCGCTTTACGAATTGATCTGTGCGAATACTCTTACAACTACTGTAATTTAACACGACTACCCATTGATTCATAAAGGGCTTTCCCTGATTTGAGGAGTTTCAGGCTTGCCCTCCCTTTTTAGGGTCTGAATAAGAATTTTCCTACTCGGATTTAAACTATGCCTGACAGATTCACGCAGACTTGATTCGTATTCTCTAAATCTCCAAATAAATTAATGAGATTAGGGACATATGAAAGCGATTACCCCAGAATTGGAATATCTAAGCACCCGTCAAAGCGCAAAAGTGCTGCAGGTGTCACTTGGCACCGTCCAGAAAATGGTTGAATTAGGTGAATTAATCGCCTGGAAGACGCGTGGCGGTCACCGGCGTATCTTGGCAAGCTCTCTAGACCAGCAGTTAGCGCGCCGTAAAAGAGCCATGCGCCAAAAGACTACCCAAAACTGTATTGCCATGGGAATATTCAGAAGGGTTGAAAATAGCCATGAATTAATCGAATCTATTCAATGCTGGCAGTTAAAGGTGGATATGGAGGTATCTGTCGATAGTCTTGAAGGTCTGATGAAGGCAGTTTCAATTGCTCCTGACCTAATATTCCTAGACGCCCTAATTCCACCAGTTGAGCAGGTTCATCTCATCCATTATTTGAGCAAAAACAAGGATACACAGCGTATTCCTATTCTGGTAGATGAAGGGTTTATTCGCCTTCATCCTGGGGTTATAGGACTTGCAGATGAAAATACGGTTGGGGTCAAGTCTCGCTACCCTGAAGTTCTCCAGGAGGAGCTTGAAAACGGTCTAATTGACCAAAATCCCCTGATTATTGGCTATCCAGCTACCAATCCAGAGTTAGAGAATACATTAGGAGATAAAAATCGCCACGAACTCTTAGAGCCTATATTTATTCAGGCGCTTAATAGAAAGTGCGCCTAGACTCTAACGAGATCTATAAAACACAAAAGCCACTCAATCTACTATTGGGTGGCTTTTTTTAATAAAAAATATCTTTAAAATCAATATCTTATATCAAGAAGTTCGTGCGGTCTCTACCTTCAATCCACTTTGGCGCCTTACCCCGACCAGTCCAGGTATCACCAGTAGAGGGATTTCGGTACTTTGGAGCAACCTTGCCACCAGAAATGCGTACGCCAGCTTTACGACTGAATAAGTCTGACGCCGTTAAATCGTATTGCTCAATAATGAGCTTGGCTTTAGCAATGCCGTCAGCCTTTTCACGTAAAACTGCTTCTTTAATCTGTTTATCTAACTGTTCGCGCTGGGCTAAAAGCTCTTTATAAGATGACATTCAGTAATTTCTCCGAATATTAGTTGCGAGATAATCATAAGGTAATTATTTCTAAGATTAATATTATACGCTTAATACTAATTGGAGAGCTATTTTAGTAAATAAACCATAAAACCTGTATAGGTTAATGCATTTAGTACTCATAATAGAATTATCTACAACTAATATTGGAGTTATTAAAATATCATTATAAATACTATATTTAGCATTAATAAATAAACATTACCTTCTTAGCATAAATGTCCCACTAGATTTAGCAGTAACTTCACCGGCCTCATTCAAAACTATGGCCTCGCAATAATGAATTGTCTTACCAAACTTTAGAACGCTACCCTCCACTGCTATCTTGCCAACGCTTGGGCGTAAGAAGCTCACATTCATGTCAATTGTCATGGCACCAAGCTGCTGGTTAACTGTGCTGCGAGCTGCTGCCCCCATTGCAAAGTCCAAAAGAGTCATCACAACACCACCGTGAGCAATCTGGAAGCTATTCTCAAATTCTGGCTGAATGACTAGGCTAATGCGTGATTTACCCCCCTCAGCGTATTCAGGAACAACCCCCAAATGAGCCAAAAAGGGGATTGTCAATCCAAAATAAGTAATTTTGTTTGGGTTTGATGTCATAGTCAGTAGATGCGAAATTGAATGGTCGGGGCGAGAGGATTTGAACCTCCGACCACATGCACCCCATGCATGTACGCTACCAGGCTGCGCTACGCCCCGACGGGAAACAAAATTGTATCAGTAACTATTTAGAGAGAATTTGCAGAACGGCTTGCAACTCATCACGCAGGCGAAGCTCGCCACGAGCCTCATCAAGACGATTTCTAGCGCCACTGATAGTGAAGCCCTCTTCGTACAAAAGTGCCCTAATCTTACGAATTAAGACAACCTCATGATGCTGATAGTAGCGGCGATTACCTCGACGCTTTTGTGGGCTTAATTGCGCAAATTCCTGCTCCCAGTAGCGCAATACATGAGAACGAACCCCACAAAGATCAGATACCTCACCAATAGTGAAATAACGCTTGGAGGGAATTGGGGGGAGCTGCGAACTCAGCAGCACCGACCCAGAGTCAAATGCTGTTTTCTCGAGCATGAGACTCAACTACGTCCTTGAGCTTTTGACTTGCATGAAATGTCACAACGCGACGAGCCGCAATTGGAATCATTTGTCCAGTTTTCGGATTGCGACCTGGGCGGGCAGATTTATTTCGTAATTGGAAATTACCAAATCCAGAAATCTTTACTTCAACGCCAGTCTCTAGAGATTTCCCAATGCGATCAAAAAAGGCATCAATCATATCCTTAGCTTCGCGCTTATTTAAGCCAACCTGATCAAACAGTGCTTCCGAGAGCTCATTCTTGGTAACGGTATCGTTGCTAACTAAATCATTCATGGCGGAAGTCTCTTCTTACTAGAACTATTGCTAATATTAAACCTAGCGCAGACGGGCTGCGCAATTTTTCTCAAGTGTCGCTAATAAAGCGGCCATAACCGCTTCAATTTGTGCATCCTGCAGGGTTTCCTGTGGATTGAGTAAAGTCACACGGTAGGCCAAGCTCTTCTCATCATCAGCCATACTGCTAGAACCAGCTTTTGGCTTGAACTCATCAAACAACTCAATTGCTCTAACAAAGTTCTGCTTCTTTGCGTTCATCGCATCAAGCAAAGCCTGTGAAGAAACAGATTGCTTTACTACTACTGCTAGATCTCGCTGTACAGCAGGGAATTTACTCAACTCTTCTGGCTGCGGAATACCTAAATTGCGGATGGCCTCTAAATCCATTTCAAACAGAACTGGGGCCTGTGGCAACTCGTAGGCCTGCTGCAAGCCAGGATGCAATTCACCAATCCAGCCAATATTGTGTTTACCAGCTGAACTTAACAATTGGATCTGCGCAGAACGCCCAGGATGCAGCGCAGGATGAACTGCAGCCTCAGTCGTGAAATGCAATGGATCGAGCACACGCTCCAAATCACCCTTCACATCAAAGAAATCGACTGCGCGATCAGCGCTTGCCCACTGCTCTGCTACAAATGACCCATAAGCCAAGCCGCCAAGCTGCTGTGGCTGATGAAATCCTGCAACTTTGCCAGTTGCTTCTTGTACGCTAGCATCACGCTTAAATACACGACCCGTCTCGAATAAACGAACACGACCAGCACCACGATTCAGGTTTGACTTTAGGTTACCCAACAAACCACCCCACAGATTGCTTCGCATCACAGAATATTGATTGGCAATAGGGTTAAGTACTGCAATGAGATCTTTATCAGTAGCGGCAACTAAACGTTGCTCGCTCTCGAGATCAGTAAACCCAAAGTTCACCGCCTCTTGATAGCCTTGGAGTGCTAAACGTTGGCGTAATAAATGCACTCCGCGCTTTGCCTCAGCCCTTGCACTCATTTTTAGGGGGGCGATTGGCGGCACATCGGGAATATTTTCAAAGCCGTACATACGCGCGACTTCTTCAATTAAATCTTCTTCAATTTCGATATCAAAGCGATAGCTAGGTGGTGTCACAACAAATACATCACCTGCTTCTTGCTTGAACTCAAAACCGAGACGTTTGAACACATCAGCAACAATTTCAGCAGTTAGCACAATACCAATGACTTTAACGGCACGAGCTAAACGCATGCTGACTGGTTTGCGCTCGGGGATAGCTAAAATTTGATCATCAATTGGACCAACTTGGCCACCACACACCTCAACAATGAGAGCGGTTAAATATTCCAAGCAGTCAGCTGTATTTTGCGGATCAACACCACGCTCAAAGCGATGCGCTGCATCGGTACTGAAATTAAAACGACGGGCACGGCCTTGAATAGCTGAAGGCTGCCAATAAGCAGCTTCAACATAAATATTTTTAGTGTCATCAGTCACGGCACAATGATTGCCACCCATGATCCCAGCTAACGCTACAGGACCACTTTGATCGGCAACCACACCAGCATCCTGGATCTTGCCTCCAGAATCCGGGCCTTGCAAAATAACCGTCTGGCCGTTCAATAGCTCAAGACTTTCGCCTGGCTTTGCCCAACGAACAGAGATATCGCCAGTCAATTTATCAACATCAAATACATGGGTCGGCTGACCCATTTCTAACATGACATAGTTAGATAAATCGACTAATGGAGAAATACTTCTTTGACCGGCATTACAAAGACGCTGAATCATCCAATCTGGTGTTTTAGCTTTTGGATTAACGCCACGAATCACGCGTCCTGCAAAGCGTCCGCAAAGATCTGGGTTTTCAATGGTCACTTTGATCTTATCGGCAATAGTCACGTTCACTGGCGTCCACTGGGGTGCACATAATGCAGCGCCAGTGATAGCCGACACTTCCCGTGCCATGCCCATCAGAGATAAACAGTCAGCTTTGTTGGGAGTTAACTTAATAACAAAGATCTGATCATCTAGATTTAAGTACGTACGGATATCCTCGCCAACTGGTGCATCCGCTGGCAACTCCAAAATACCTTCGTGATCATCACCCAAACCAAGCTCGCGACCAGAACACAACATGCCCTGGCTTTCTACACCGCGTAGCTTGCCTACTTTAATCAAAAAAGGCTTACCACCTACTTCAGTTGGCGGCAATTCTGCGCCAACTAATGCACAGGGGATTTTGATACCAGCACGCGCGTTTGGAGCGCCACACACAATTTGCAACTCTTGACCAGTACCCGCATCAACTTTACAAACTCGTAAACGATCTGCATCGGGGTGCTGCTCGGCAGAGAGAATTTGCGCAACGACAATCTTCGTAAATGCAGGCGCTACTGAATGTTGCTCCTCCACCTCAAGGCCAGCCATCGTCATTGCATGACCTAAGGCATTGCTATCCAATGAAGGATTTACATATTGACGTAACCAAGATTCAGAAAATTGCATATGCGCTATCTAGTATTAGAAGGTTGGCAAATTAAGCCGGGAATTGCGCTAAGAAACGGAGGTCGTTCTCAAAGAAAAGACGTAAATCATCAATGCCGTAACGTAACATCGTCAAACGTTCTAAGCCAGAACCAAAAGCAAAACCGGTATAGCGCTCTGGATCAATACCCATATTCCGTAATACATTTGGATGAACCTGTCCTGCTCCAGAAATCTCTAGCCAACGGCCAGCTAGCTTACCGCTACTAAAGGCCATATCGATTTCGGCTGAAGGCTCAGTGAATGGGAAATACGATGGACGGAAACGAACTTGCAGTTCATTCGTCTCGAAAAAAGTTCTTAAGAAGTCGGTGTACACACCCTTTAGATCAGCAAAGGAAACACTCTCTGCGATCCACAAGCCTTCAACTTGATGGAACATCGGTGAATGGGTGGCATCACTATCCACGCGATAAGTTCTGCCAGGAGCAATCACTTTAATTGGCGGCATCACATCAGCATGAGCATATTTCTTGACATGCTCACTCGCATAACGAACCTGAATCGGACTAGTATGCGTACGCAACAGCAAAGGCTTTCCATTGGAATCTTTGCCATCGATATAAAAAGTATCCTGCATTGAGCGCGCAGGATGATTCTCAGGACTATTTAAGGCGGTGAAATTAAACCAATCGGTTTCAATTTCAGGGCCATCAGCTACATCAAAACCAATAGATCGGAAGATCTCTTCAACACGCTCCCAGGTGCGCATCACAGGATGCAAACTACCTACTGCTTGGCCACGGCCAGGCAAAGAGACATCGATTGATTCTGCCGCAAGACGTTGTAGCAATACTGCATCAGCCAATGCTTGGCGACGATCTTGCAATGCAGCCTCTACTTGAGTTTTGATTTGATTAATTTGGGCGCCAGCACTCTTACGTTCATCAGGCGACATTCCACCAAGCGCTTTTAAACGCTCAGTGAGAACACCTGACTTACCGAGATACTTGGCTTTCGCGTCCTCAAGAGCTGCCGAATCGGCAGCTCCGAGGAAATCACGTTTAGCATC
>CANGWT010000059.1 GCA_947457745.1 Burkholderiaceae bacterium
AACGTTAACAGTATGAAGAGTCTCAACACCACTTGCGCGCAAAATATTGATCGCATTTCCGGAAAAGCCGCATTGCGGAAACTGGGCATTGCCCTTCATAAACAATACAACGGGATGGCTAGTAACGATTTCTTGAATTTTTGCTTGTGTGTCCATATTTTTTCCTGAATTTATACAATTTAAGGGTGATGATTTACAGCTAATAATGGGTTAATTTTAAGGCTATCTGAAGAAAAGGGTTAATTCCCTTTGCCAGTTTTTAAGTCTTTTCGTCCAGAGGCTGCCCGGAAATGGCCGGCTAAATCGATGTGTGTCTGTACATCTATTAAACCTGCCACTTTCATGAGCTCCACCACAGCCTCAGATTGATCAAACCCATGCTCGATGGCAATCAAGCCGCCAGGCTTCAGGTATTGATCTGCCCCAGCAATAATGATCTCTAAGCAGCTCAGCCCACTAGCGTAGTCGGTCAGGGCGGATTTAGGTTCAAATCGGAGATCCCCTTGAGTGAGGTGGGGGTCTTGATGGGCGATATAGGGTGGATTGCTTACAATCACGTCAAATTGGCTTTGTTCGGTCAACGCCGCATACCAATTACCTAGTAAAAACTGGACTTGATCTAACAGGTTCAGAGATTGAGCATTTTGCTTCGCAATAGCTAGAGCCTCAGTCGATTGATCTGTTGCAATCAGTGATACCAGTGGCGCAGCGCTTGCGATAGAGAGTGCAATAGCACCAGAGCCGGTGCCCAGATCTAATACTCTTATGTGTTTATTGAGTTTGGTAATTTCAGTAAGGGCAATCTCTACGAGGAGCTCAGTTTCTGGGCGGGGAATCAGTACCCCAGGGTCAACCTGTAGCTCAATGTTATGAAAACCCTTCTTGCCTAAGATATACGCAATGGGTTCTCCCAGAACTCTTCTGGAGACTAAACTTTTCCATTCCAGAAAAGCCAACTCGTTTAAGCTCATCTCGTCACGAGATAGCAGAGCAGAGCGTGGGAGTTGATAGTGCTTCTCTAGCAGGTGGGCTAGCAATATCCGCGCCTCATTAGCGGGTAATTCACAGTTGCTAATTAATTCTCTTAAAGACTGGCTGGCACTCATCCTACTTGTATTAACTATCGCCAAGTGCTGCAAGAAGCTCCGCCTGATGCTCAGAAGCCAAGGCATTGCAAAGATCATCGATATCACCATCCATCATGGCATCAATTTTATAAAGTGTGAGATTGATGCGGTGATCGGTAATACGACCTTGCGGAAAGTTATACGTACGAATGCGATCACTCCGATCGCCAGTACCAACTAAAGACTTTCTGGTCTGAGCTTCTAGTTGATGTTTTTCACGCTCGCGGGCATCCATAATGCGGGAAACCAAAACTTTCATCGCTTGCTCGCGATTGCGATGCTGACTTCGATCATCTTGGCACTCAACTACAGTGCCGGTTGGTAGGTGCGTAATACGCACAGCAGAATCCGTTTTATTAATATGCTGACCGCCAGCCCCTGAAGCTCTAAAAGTATCGATGCGTAATTCAGCGGGATTAATCTTTACAGCCTCTAACTCATCTGCTTCTGGCATCACTGCTACTGTGCAAGCCGAAGTATGTATTCGTCCCTGTGTTTCTGTTTGAGGAACACGTTGTACGCGGTGTCCTCCCGACTCAAATTTGAGGCGTGAGTAAACGGACTGTCCAACCAAACGCAGAACCACTTCTTTGTAGCCGCCAAGATCAGACTCAGCGGCGTTTACTATTTCTACCTTCCAGCCCTGGCGCTCTGCAAAGCGGGTATACATTCGGAGCAGGTCGCTGGCAAAGAGTGCGCTCTCATCACCACCCGTACCCGCCCGAATTTCTAGGAAGACATTACGTTCGTCGTTGACATCTTTGGGTAGGAGTAGTTTTTGAAGAACGCTTTCAAGCTCTTCCATAGTGGCTTGAGCTTGCTTTTGTTCCTCGTCGGCAAAGTCTTTCATTTCAGGATCTTTGCGCATCTCTTCGGCTGCTTGAGCATCAGCCTCGGCTTGTTTGTATAAGCCAAATTGCTCCACTACCGTCGCAATATCAGAATGCTCACGCGTGAGCTTTCGATAGTTGTCCATATCCTTGGTGGATTCTTCGGTAGTTAATAAAGAATTGAGTTCGGCTAAGCGCGTGTCTAGGTGGTCTAGCTTAGCCCGCATGCTGGGCTTCATTTAATGGTCTTCTGGCTTGGAGTGCGAGGCGAATAATTTGGGAAGCAACTTAATCAGGGCGTCACGCTCAGCGCCATTGGAGTGTTGTAAGGCATGTAACGAGCCATGCAGGAACTTATTAGTCAAGCCTTGCGCCATGGCATTAAGGACTTCTTGAGGATCATCCCCGCGCATCAAGCGTTTCATAGCACGATCAAGTTCAAGCTGTCGGAGATGCTCACCTTGTTGCTGAATATCCTGAATCAGTGGCACAGTCTTGCGACCTTGCATCCAGTGCATGAAATTACCAACACGATCTTCAATAATGGCTTCAGCCTGACTTACTGCTGCTTGGCGCAAAGAGGCGCCTGTTTGAATCATCACGCCTAAATCATCGACTGTATACAAATAAATATCGTTTAAGCGGCTAATCTCGGGTTCAAAGTCACGAGGAACTGCTAAGTCAATCATGACCATCGGTTTACGGCGACGTTGCTTAAGGGCGCTCTCGACCATTCCTAAACCGATAATCGGCAGCGATGATGCTGTACTTGAAATAATCACATCAAATTCATGCAATCGACTTGGCAGATCTGAGAGCTTAAATGATTCTGCCTCAACATCTTGAATTGAAATAGAGTCTGCTAATTCTTGTCCACGTTCAATCGTGCGATTGGCAATTGCAACTGCTTTAGGCTTACGTGCCACGAAATGGGTAGCGCATAAAGTGATCATGTCGCCAGCGCCGATAAATAGAACACGTTGGTCGGCAATACTTTCAAAAATACGCTCAGCCAGTCGAACGGATGCCGCTGCCATTGAAATCGAGTGGGCGCCAATCTCTGTCGAGCCACGAACTTCTTTTGCAACTGCAAAGGTTTTCTGAAAGAGTTGATTGAGATAAGTACCAAGGACGCCTGCATCATTTGCAGTGCGAACAGCATCTTTCATCTGACCTAAGATTTGAGTTTCGCCAATCACCATAGAATCTAATCCACAGGCTACTCTAAAGGCATGACGAACTGCATCAGATTGCGGCAGTGAATAAATATGCGGCTCCAAACTGCTTGGGGCAAGTTGCTGGGTTTTGGCTAACCAGTCAAACGTCGCTTCATGTAATAGGCTGGCTGCATCTGCATCGTTAGCGGCGCAGTAGAGTTCAGTGCGATTACAGGTAGACAGAATTGTGGCCTCAGGCAGGCCGGCCTGATTCGCACCAACAAGATGTTGGCGAAGATCGTGCAACGCTTCTTGAAGAAATTCAGGGTCAAAGGCGACCTTTTCCCGAATGGCGACCGGCGCTGTGTGATGATTGATGCCGAGTGTCAACAACTTCATAATGATGATTATAGATTTGATGTCAGCAACAATGGGGGTAGCAATGGGGTTTTTAGCTTTTCTGGTGATCGGCGGCTTAACTGGCGTATTTGCTTTGGCTTTTTACCCAGGAAAACGCCAATCTAAGCCCAAGATGAAGAAATTTCTCATGGCACTCTTGGTTGGCAGTATTGCTGCCCTAGCTAGCTCCTATATCGGGCAATTTGCAGGCTTATTTCAGTCAGGTCAGATGCTGGAATGGCTCAGTGCCATAGTGGCAGCATGTTTAGCTGGTTACCTCTATGCAGTAGCCAGCCGTTAGTTAAAGAGCGTCGCTTGAGATGTAGCGCTGGGTGTGGACTCGTTTGAGGTAACCCAGTAAATGGGGGTTTTATGGTGCTTTACAAGCCACTCATTGGCTTTAGTGAAGTGCCCACAACTTGCCTTTGTACCAGGCTCTAGAAAGGGCCTATCGGTTTTGTATGCCCCCAATCCTGAAGGGTGGGAGGACTGCAGAATCAGTTGATCTTGGGCTGCCTCAATAAAGGGGAGCTTAGATTGGGCATGACCACCCCATAGCATCCAAACCAGATGCGGCTTTTGCTCTGCTAAAGCACCTATTAGCCTATCAATGAGGGATTTCCAGCCCAGGTTAGCGTGACTAGCGGCCTCACCCAATTTGACGCTGAGAGCGGTATTGAGAAGCAGTACACCTTGCTCAGCCCAAGCATGAAGATCGCCATTGGGAAGAGCCCCAAAACCTTCCAGCAGAAGCGCCTTACTAAGATTGCGCAAAGAACTCGGAAATTGGCGAGAATTTGTCGGAATAGTGCTCGGAATAGAAAAAGCCAAGCCCTGGGCTAGCCCGGGAGAGTGATACGGATCTTGTCCCAGGATGACAACCTTAACTTGATTAAACGGAGTTAGCGTGAGTGCTTTGAAGAAATTATGAGGCTGCGGACAAATCTTCTCCATCCCATGATTGAGCTCAGCTCTCAGATTGGCCTGCAGTATTTGCCACTCAGGGGATTCAAAATAATCTCCGAGTAGGGTGCGCCAATCCTCCGGAATATCAGCCGCAGAAAATGAATGCATTACTCAGTTGGCGTGAGCGTATATTGACTTGGAATTTGATCGTCCTCAAGAACAGTCATGCACTCGTGCTCTAAATCATCTCGATAAAAACAAATCTGAATGATTTGCCCTGTGATCAAGCTAGACAACACCTTATCCCAGCGCGCAGCAGTAATACGTTCACCATTGATGCTTGCTAGAAGATCTCCAGTGGCCAGACCAGCTAATTGTGCGGCACCACCGTCGAGTACGTGGGTTACCTTTAGCCAGCCACCTACCTCAGCATGACGCAACCCAAGTTGCAATTTAATTTGCTCAAGCTTGGAGTGGGTTTTCTGCTTAATCAAAATAGTTTTAGAGTCAATCCATTTTTGAATTGGAATATCTTCAGCGCCAAAAATGTAGCGTGACTTAAACTCATTCCAAGTCGTATTAAATCCTGACCCCAGAAGTGTTCGCATTAAGTCATCTAGACCATCTTCGGCAATCCCATCAAGCGTTACTCCATGGGTTTGCCAAATGAGACGCATCAAATCATCTAAGGACTGGCGGTTGCCTGTAAATGTGCGAATCTTGAGGTCTAAGCCTAATGCAAGTAAGGCTCCTTTACCGTAATAACTCACCACCGCATTCGGCGTGTTCTCATCGGCTTGGTAGTACTTAGTCCAGGCGTCAAAAGAGCTATCCGCTAGGCTTTGCTTAAGCCTGCCTGGGCCACGCAAAATACCATTCCAATTGTTGGCCACTAGCTTAAGGTAGGTCTTTAGATCAATACGTTTGCTACGAAATAATTGCAAGTCATCGTAGTAACTAGTAAAACCTTCAAATAACCACAGCAAACGGGTATGGTTTCTGCGATCAAGTTGATAGGGTTGAAAGGCTTTTGGTTGAATGCGTTTGACTAACCAAGCGTGGAAGTATTCATGGCTACAAAGGCCTAGAAACTCACGATAGGATGTCTCATCAAGTGGGGAATTGATTTGGGGAATCTGATCACGACGGCACAGAAGAGCTGTGCTGTTGCGATGCTCGAGTCCGCCATATCCAGAGAGGACCGCATTCACCAAAAATAAATAATTCTGGAAAGGTGCTTTTTTAGTCCTAGGTTCAAAGAGATTAATAGTGCAGGTACAGATTGCCCGAAGATCTGTTGCTAAGCGTTCAAGATCAACTTCATGAATGCAGCCTTGTATCGCCATGGAATGTGACACACCATTTGATTGCCAATGAGCAATCTGAAACTCACCCATTGCAACCGGATGATCTAAGAGATCATCATAATTTTTAGCGAGATAAAAGCCGTAACCTTGATCATCTACTTTGGCTGGTTGTAAGCCTGTCTGAACAGTCCAAGCATTTGCATAACTATCTTTAGGGGGAACCAACACTACAGCACACGGTAAAGACTCCTGCCCCTTGACTGCTAGACATAAACTACTTGGGTTGATAAAAGCACGCTCAGTATCTAGATAAGCAGCCCGTACGGAAGAATCAAATGCATATACCGTTGTGAGTATTTCTACAGGACCAGCTGCTTTTGGTAAGCGCCATTGATCGTTGTCAATTCGCTCTAAGACCAGCGCTTCATTCGGCTTATCCAGCGCAAACGCTTCGATCGTTTCAATTTGCTTACTGAAATCACGTATTAAATAACTTCCTGGAATCCAGGCAGGCATTTGCAGAATTTGCCCATGCGGTAATGGGTTCTCAATGCGCAATTTCACATGAAAGCGGTGACCGTGCAAATCCGCCGACCAAATGGTGTACTGGATTTCGGGAAGATCAGAGGTATTCAATTGATTCACCAGTTTGGACTATTACTTCAGACTGCTAAATTTCTTTTCAATATCAGTGATTTGAACGGCGCCGGGAAAGCGGCTGCCATCAGTAAAGAAAATAGTAGGTGTACCTGTAATACCATAGGTTTTGGCAAAGGCCATATTTTTATCTAAAGGCGTGGCGCAGTCACTCTTTCCACTAGGTGCAACGCCATTGATCATCCAATCCAAATAGGCTTTCTGGGGGTCAGCAGAACACCAAATTTGTTTCGATTTTTGCGCGGAGTCAGCTGACAGAATCGGAATAAGGTAGGTATAGACCGTAACGTTATCTAGTTGCTGCAAGGATTTTTCTAAACGCTTACAGTAACCGCAATTCGGGTCGGAGAAAATGGCCAGCTGTCTACTGCCATTGCCGCGTACTGCTTTTAAAGCATTTGATAAATTGAGTTCAGACCATTTGATGCGATTGAGGTCCGCTTGTTTTTGCTCGGTAATATTTTTCCCGGTAGCGATCTCAATGATTTCTCCTTGAATTAAATACTTGCTACTTGTATCGGTATAAAACACATCGTTTCCAACTAATACTTCGTATATGCCTGGAATAGGCGATTGAGAAACGCTTTTAATTTTGGTGTTTGGGCCAATCTTCTTTTGGAGCTCAGATCGGACTTGTTGCTCCGATTGTGCATTGACTATCCCTGCTAAAAAAGTAAGTGAGCAGGCTAAGGCGAGAGTAGAAAATAATTTATTCAAAATCAGCATCTCCGAGAGCGCGTTCAATGAGGCGCCGTTTAATGAAGTGACTACGATTGACCATGCCCAGCCCCCAATTACGTAATTGCCTTTCAGTGCTACTACTCGCTGAGAAAAGCTTTTTGAGTTTGTCTGTTACCCAGAGTAATGCGCTGGTATCACCTTGACGTTGGCGCTCGTAGCGACGCAGCAGCACCATGTCATTTGGTAGTCGAAAAGATTCTCGTTCACTCAATACATGAAGTAGTGATGCAACATCCCTGAGGCCTAAATTTAAGCCTTGCCCTGCTAGTGGATGTATGACATGAGCCGCATCCCCAATCAGAACTACTTTTGGATTTTCTGCTGGGCCAATAAAGCGACTCGCCTGAATTCTTCTAAGAGGGAAAGTGGCTGGTATTGAATTCAGCGTGAGCTCTCCAAGTTGATCGGCTATTGCACCATTAGCAATCGAAGAGAACTTTTCAGTCCACCCTACTGAATCTAGTTTTAAAAGATCCGCTGCATTTTCTGGTGAGGTTGACCACACCATTGAAACTTGTTTATTTGGTAGCGGTAACATCGCCACAATATCGCCGCCTAGCAAAAACCACTGGTAGGCAGTTTCTAAATGGGCGCTACTGCAAATCCAATTGGCCACTACGGCATTTTGTGAGTAGCTTTCCTCTTTTGCAGCAATCCCTAACTCTGAGCGGATGGGTGAATTAGCTCCATCAGCAGCAATTAGGAGTTGGGTTTTCAAGCTTGAACCATCTTTCAGATGGAGTAGAACCCCATCAGCAACGACTTGAATGTTTTCTACTGCACCATTAATGCGCTCCAATTTACTCTGAAAGCGTGAGGCTTGATCAAGGGTGTGCTCGATCACATTCGATTCGCCAATCCAGGCTAGCTGTGGAGTACCAGCTTCAAAAGCAGATAGATGCAGCTGATCTTGGTTTTCACCGCGATCACCAAAAATCCTCATATCTCGAACAGCTTGTAAGCGGCTATGATCAACCGCATCCCAAACCTGCAGATGAGCCAATAATTTTTGGGCGCCGGGAGAAAAAGCATAAATACGTTGACCCCATTGCTGGCCTTCGGGGGCGGCAATGACTTGTCCTAAGTCGGGGGCAATCTGAACCGTTTGCAGTCCAAGTTGCGCTAGACCTAAGGCGGAAGCCTTGCCCACTATGCCTCCGCCAACTACAGCAATATCTACAGTCCGTATCTGAGAGGTATTTTTGGGGAATTTGACCAAGGTATTTGGGTGAACTTCTAACATATCTCGATGATATCGAAACTAGCCCTTTACAATACAGCCATGTCTTTGAAATGTGGCATCGTCGGCCTGCCTAACGTCGGCAAATCTACCCTCTTTAACGCGCTTACCAAGGCTGGAATCGCGGCAGAAAACTATCCTTTCTGCACGATCGAGCCCAATGTAGGCGTGGTCGAGGTTCCTGACCCCCGTCTTGCCGCTTTGGCTGAGATTGTGAAGCCTGAGCGCATCCTGCCTGCAGCTGTCGAATTTGTCGATATTGCGGGATTGGTAGCTGGTGCATCCAAAGGTGAAGGTTTGGGGAACCAATTTTTAGCCAATATTCGTGAAACTGACGCTATTACCCATGTGGTGCGCTGTTTCGAGGATGCTAATGTGATCCACGTAGCCGGTAAGATTGATCCAATCTCCGATATCGCCGTGATCGACACCGAATTGGCCTTATCAGATTTAACTACGGTTGAAAAAACCCTTCAACGCTCAAGCAAGGCAGCTAAGTCAGGCAATGACAAAGAGGCCGCAGCTTTGGTAGCTGTGTTGACTAAAGTGCAGGCTCATTTAGATCAAGCTCAGCCAGTACGCAGCATGAAGCTGACAGAAGAAGAAAATCTACTCCTAAAGCCGCTCTGCTTAATCACAGCAAAGCCGGCAATGTATATCGCTAACGTCAAAGAAG
>CANGWT010000060.1 GCA_947457745.1 Burkholderiaceae bacterium
GCAAATGATTCAGACATTTATATATTCACTTTGTGCCGCCAGAAGGCCTGACGGGTTAGGTTAAAAAAGCCCCAAGAAACACGCTAAATTAGATAATCGCGTTGTAGAGTTTCTTAAGACACCAAAACAACATCTACTACTGTTTACTACCCACCAAAAATTAAGCTGTTTTTGATTGATACCAATCTAAAACCGTCTCAACTGCTTGATCTATCGACAATTCCGATGTTTCCAGCACTTTGGCGCCGTCTGCGACCAACAAAGGAGCGGCACCTCGACTACTGTCTCTGGCATCGCGTTCTTGCAAGTCATGCAACAAGTCCTCTAGTTTAGCAGAAATTCCCTTAGCTATCAATTGCTTATACCGTCGTTCAGCCCTAGCCTCAGCTGTTGCCGTTAGGAAAACTTTCAAAACAGCATCGGGAAATATCACGCTTGCCATGTCGCGACCATCGGCAACCAAGCCCGGAGCCGACCTAAAACCATGCTGAACGCCCACTAAAGCCTGCCTAACCTCTGGATGCACCGCAATTGCAGAAGCACGCAAACCAATGCTTTCCGTACGTATGGCATCCGTCACATTTTCCGAATTGAGCAAAATTTGGCCATTTTTGAAGGAAATCACTAGTTTTTTAGCCAAAATCCCCAGTTCCAGGCCATTTTGAGGGTCAACGGATGCTTTTTGACTCCCCAGGGCAACGAGTCGGTAGAGCGCTCCACTATCTAGATAATGAAAACCCAACTTTTCAGCTACTAGAGAGGCGACCGTTCCCTTGCCAGAGGCAGTGGGACCATCTATAGCGATAACGGGAGGCAAATTCATCAAAAGCGACTTCTAGGAGACGATCTTTGCAAACTCTGCAAAGTAACTTGGAAAGGTTTTAGCAACACAGTTGGGATCATTGATCTTGAGCGTATTGGGTCCAAAAGTGGCTAATGAGAAGCACATGGCCATGCGATGGTCATCATAAGTATCGATACCCTCAGCAGGAGACTTCCAATCAGAAACAGACGATGGCGCTTGAACTACGATGTAATCAGTGCCCTCCTCAACGAGAGCTCCAACTTTTTTCAGCTCCTTAGCCATTGCCGCAATACGATCAGTTTCTTTCACGCGCCAACTAGCAATATTGTTTAAGCGAGTCGGACCATCAGCAAATAATGCAGCAACAGCTAAAGTCATGGCCGCATCCGGAATTTCTGTGCAATCAATCGTGATGCCATTAAGCTTACCATTGACATTCTTAACGCCAGCAACTTCAATCCAATCCTGCCCGGAAGAAATCTTTGCACCCATTAATGAGAGTGCATCAGCAAAAGCCACATCACCTTGAATACTCTCGCTACCAACACCCAAAACGCGCACTGGTCCACCACCAATTGCACCAAGTGCTAAGAAGTAAGAAGCAGAAGATGCGTCACCCTCAACCGATAAGACCCCAGGGCTTTGATATACCGCAGCAGAAGTCTTGGCGGGAATTACAAACGACTGTGTGTCAGGGCAAGCCACTTTGACGCCAAAGCGCGCCATCAGCTTGAGCGTGATATCGATGTAGGGGCGAGAAATCAACTCACCAATGACCTCAATCCTCACTGGCTCTTTTGCTACCAGAGGTAATGCCATCAACAAGGCGGTCAGGAACTGACTAGAAACATCGCCGCGCACCTTTACAACATCTTTGATTTCAATATCAGCCGCAAGGATCTTAATAGGCGGGTAGCCCTCTTGTAATTCGTAATCAATCTTTGCGCCGACTTGTCGCAATCCATCCACCAGATCCCGAATAGGACGCTCATGCATCCGTGGTACACCAGACAAACGGTAGTTACCGCCCTGCATTGCTAAAGCCGCTGTTAGGGGACGAATAGCTGTACCTGCATTACCCATGAAGAGATCTGCATTTTGTATCGGGAACTTCCCACCGCAACCTTCAACCACACAAACTTTGTCAGCTTGATCACTTACCAATAAGCCCAGCTGGCGAAGCGCATTGCGCATCACCTGGGTATCATCAGCATCCAGTAAATTTTTGAGGGTTGTTGTGCCTGAAGACAAGGCTGCTAATAACAAAGCGCGATTTGAAATACTTTTTGATCCAGGTAAAACAATCGAGCCTTGTGCTCGTTTGAATGGTCCAAGCTCAATATCTGGTAACCCACTCATCAAAGCACATCCAAATCTTGACGTGCTTTACTTGCCTTATTAAATAATTTCTCCAAGCCTGCACCATCATTGTCGGCAATCAATTTACGCATGTGATTGACGATGAGTAGATATTGATCGAGTTCTTTTATAACTGCCGTGCGATTACCCAAACAAATATCTCGCCACATCTCGGGACTCGAGGCAGCGATGCGCGTGAAATCTTTAAAACCCGCACCCACATGACTGAGCTTTTGATCAGCGTCTTCAGAATTCACTACGCTTGCCATTAAGGCGTAAGACAGAATATGTGGCAAATGAGAAACTGCTGCGTAGATCGCATCATGCTGAACACAAGAAATCTGTTTAACAACAGAGCCAACTGACTGCCAAAAGCCCTCGATTAAATCGGTGTCTTGGGGAGAATTTTCTTGTAGGGGGCAAATAATGGTTTGCTTGCCTTCGAAGAGGTCAGCTTTTGCAGCGCTAGCACCATGTTGCGCACCACCGGCAATCGGGTGTGCCGGCACAAACTGACAGGCTTTTTTTCCCAAGACTTCTTTGGCGGCCAAAATCACATCGCCCTTAGTACTGCCAGCATCCGTAATCATTGTTCTGGATTCAAGATGAGGTTCGATAGCTTCAAAGGCCGCGCGCATCTGCGCCACGGGCATACACAACACAATCACGTCAGATTGCTTGGCTGCCTCAACCAAGTCGACTGCAGCATCTATGGCCCCCATCTTGAGAGCTTGATCTAGATTCGGAGCGCTACGACCTACACCCAAGACCTTATTAACCACGCCCGCTTTTTTTAATGCCAGACCTAAAGAAGCACCAATGAGACCAACACCAACAATCGCGACGGTACCGTAATTACTAGATGGATTAATGATGGCCATTGACTTATGAAATTTGTTTATTTGACCTTGGATTACTGCTGCGCCAAAATATCTTTAAGGGCGTCAATAAAGGCTGCATTCTCTTCAGGTAAGCCGATGGAGATACGCAACCATTGTGGCAAACCGTAATTGCCAACTGGGCGAACAATAATGCCGCGCTTAAGCAGCTCTAAATTAATGCGAGCACCAGCACCATCATCCTCACCTACTTTCACCAACACAAAGTTGCCGGCCGATGGAAGATAAGTTAATCCAAGCGCATCAAATGCTTGCGTCAGCTGAACTAAACCAGCGCGATTCAATTCAAAGCCTTGCTGCAAGAAAGCAGAATCCTGAAATGCTGCGATCGCTGCTGCTTGCGCCAGGCTATTGACGTTAAATGGCTGACGAATACGATTGAGTAAATCCGTCAAGGCAGGCTGAGCCACGCCATATCCAATTCGTAAACCTGCCAAACCATACGCTTTAGAGAAACTGCGTGACAAGATCATATTTGGGAAACGTTTGACCCAGGCAATAGCGTCATAGCGCTGCTCTGGGGTGAGGTACTCGTTATAAGCCTCATCCAATACGACCACTACATGAGCAGGCACAGCCATTAAGAAATTTTCGATCTCTTTAGCGCTTAGGTAACTGCCAGTCGGATTATTTGGGTTAGCTACAAACACTAACTTAGCTTTATCACCTGCTGCTTTAACTGCTTGCAGCATGGCAGGCAAATCATGGCCATACATTTCAGTTGCAGCCACTTCAATCGCCTTGGCGCCAACAGCTTGTGTCGCTAATGGATAAACCGCAAAGGCATGTTTAGAGAAAATCACCTCATCGCCAGCTTGAGCTACTGCGCGTGCAGCCAACTCCAAAATATCGTTACTACCATTGCCTAAGGTAATCCAATCCGCTGGAATACCTAAACGCGTTGACAAAACATTCTTTAATTCAAAACCATTAGAGTCTGGATAGCGGCCCAAGTCACTCGCAGCCTTGAGCATCGCGTCTTGCGCCGACTTTGGCATACCCAATGGATTTTCATTGGAAGCCAACTTCACGATCTTGTTTTCATCAAGGCCATATTCACGCGCAACTTCACTAATAGGGCGCCCGCCAACATAGGGTGCTATCGCATGGATATGCTTTAAACCGATATTAGATTTTGATGTCATGCTGAGTGAGGATATGAGCCGAGATTTTTATAAAAGGCAGCAGACATTTTTAACTCTTCCAAGGCTTTGGCTACTTTTGCATCTTCAGCATGCCCTGCTACATCAATATAGAAGTGGTACTCCCAAGTTCCCTTGCGAGCAGGGCGAGATTCAAAGCGATTCATGGAAACGCCATGCTTAGCCAAGGGCTCTAGTAAACGATGCACAGCACCTGGTTGGTTATCTACTGATAGCACCAGAGATGTTTGATCTTTGCCGGTAGGCTGACATTCATAAGTCCCGACCACAACAAAGCGGGTACGGTTGTGTGGATCATCCTGAATTTGTGCGGCTACTGCCTGTAATCCATAAGCTTCTTGCGCGGGGTCCCCAGCAATCGCCGCTAAAGTCGGATCATTTGCAGCCATACGAGCAGCCTCAGCATTACTACTAACTGCCTGACGCTTCAGATGAGGAGCATGCAAACTCAACCATTGCTGACATTGCGCTAAAGCTTGGGCGTGAGCACAAACCGTAGTCACGCCATCTAAACTACCGCTCTTAGTTAAAAGATGGTGACGAATAGGCAATACCACTTCACCGCTAATCCGCATCGGAGAATCTAGCAGCAAATCCAAGGTTCTTGAAATCGCACCCTCACTAGAATTTTCTACAGGCACGACACCAAACTGAGCCGCGCCCTTCTCTACCGCCTTAAATACCTCATCCAAACTGTTGCAAGGAAGACCAGCAATCGAGTGGCCAAAATAGCTTTGAGCAGCTTGCTCTGAAAATGTTCCTGCTGGTCCAAGATAGGCAATCGTCTGGCGAGCCTCTAAGGCACGGCAAGCCGACATCACCTCACGCCAAATTGCCGCAATACCATCAGGCAACAACGGACCCTTGCTGAGCTCCTGTAAGCGCGCAACAACTTGACGCTCACGCTCCGGTCTAAAAACGGGTGATGAAAACCCACCTTTAATATGACCGACCTCTTGAGCAGCTTTTGCACGCTGTGATAACAAATCCAAAATCTGCGCATCCAGGGCATCGATTTTGTCGCGGATTGGCGCTAGGCGCTGTTCTTCGGCACTCTGGTCTTTGGAGCTCATTAAGCACGCCTTTCAAAGTCACGCATAAATTCCACCAAGGCCTTGACGCCCTCCAGTGGCATTGCGTTGTAAATACTAGCGCGCATACCACCTGCCGCCTTGTGGCCGCGCAAGGCAACAAAGCCTGCTGCATTGGATTGCTCGAGGAACTGGGCGTTTAAATTTTCATCCTTCAGGAAGAATGTGACATTCATTCTGGAGCGATATTCTTTTGTAACGCGATTCTCATACAAACTACTCTCATCCAAGAATTTATAGAGCAAATCTGCTTTTTCTTGATTGCATTTCTCAATCGCTTTTACACCGCCCTGCTTGAGCAACCACTTAAAGCCCAGTCCAGCCATATAAATCGAGAAAGTAGGCGGTGTATTTAACATGGAGTCAGTTACTGCTTGTTTAGACCAGTCCCAAATCGATGGGGTAATTTTCATACTGTGCCCCATCAGATCTTTGCGTACGATCACAATCGTAACGCCGGATGGGCCAATATTTTTTTGTGCCCCGCCAAACCAGACACCACACTTTGTGACATCGATTTTTCTAGATAGGATATTGCTAGAAATATCCGCAACCAAGAGCCTTCCATTGACATCGGGTACATCTGGAAACTCTACGCCACCAATGGTTTCATTCGCACAGTAATGAACGTAAGCAGCATCATCAGATAGCTGCCATGAAGACCTAGCGGGAATCGTATTAAATTTTTCGGATGCGGAGGATGCGACTAAATGAGCTAGGCCATACTTATCCGCTTCTTTATAAGATTTTTCTGACCAAACCCCAGTTACTAAGAAATCTGCCTTGGGGCCACTCTTGGCTAAAGACATCAGGTTCATTGGGATGGCAGCATTCTGTCCTAATCCACCACCTTGAAGCATCAATATTTCATAAGAGTCAGGAATGTCCATGAGGGAACGTAAGTCTTGCAACACTTCCTCATATAGGGCCATAAACTCTTTACCCCGATGACTCACTTCCATGACGCTGGCGCCCAAGCCTTGCCAATTCAACATCTCTGCAGCAGCCTGTTTTAATACCTCTTCAGGCAAGGTAGCAGGCCCCGCAGCGAAATTGAAAATGCGGCGGTCAAACGTCATAATGAGTTAATTGGCCTTGTATGAATGCCAATTAGGCATCGCCAGCTTCATCAGAATGAGCATCAAGCGCTGGATCTGCGGAAACATCGCCATCTTCACCATCATCAAGGTCGCCCTCATCATCAGAATCGCTTTCAGCAATACGCTGCAGGCCAGACAAACGCGTACCTTCATCAACGTTGATCAAAGTGACGCCTTGAGTTGCGCGCCCCATCTCACGAATCTCTGAAACGCGTGTGCGCACCAAGATACCGCCAGTAGTAATCAACATAATTTGGTCTTCAGGTGAAACCAAAGCAGCGGCAACCACTTTACCGTTTCGCTCCGTTGTCTGAATGGCAATCATGCCTTTAGTGCCACGACCATGACGGGTGTATTCACCAATCGGAGTGCGCTTACCAAAACCGTTTTCCGTTGCGGTTAATACGCTACTCGGAATTGCGAGGCCATCCGCATCAACGACAGCCGCTTGCGCACCTTCAGCAGCTTCGGCTGGGGCAACTAACATGGCAATCACTTGGTGTCCTTCACCCAAGTTCATACCACGCACACCGCGCGCTGTACGACCCATTGGACGAACATCATTCTCGTCAAAGCGCACTGCTTTACCTGCATCAGAGAACAGCATCACATCATGCTGGCCGTCAGTAATCGCTGCACCAACCAAGAAGTCATTCTCGTTTAAGTCGACAGCAATAATTCCGGCCTTACGTGGATTAGAGAAGTCAGATAAACGCGTCTTCTTCACTGTACCCAAGCTCGTTGCCATGAAGACGTATTGATCATCTTGATATCCCTTAATCGGGAGAATCACAGTGATCTTTTCGCCTTCAATTAATGGGAACATGTTGACGATCGGCTTGCCACGTGAGTTACGGCTACCTTGTGGAACCTCCCATACTTTGAGCCAGTACATGCGTCCACGATCGGAGAAGCACAAAATAATGTCATGCGTATTCGCAACGAAGAGTGTTTCAATCCAGTCTTCGTTCTTGGTAGCTGCGGCTTGCTTACCACGACCACCCCGTTTTTGTGCACGGTATTCACTTAAGGGCTGACTCTTCATATAACCGGTGTTCGAGAGTGTGACCACCATATCTTGCGGAGTAATCAAATCTTCCGTGAACAACTCAGTTGCATTCATTTCAATAAATGAACGACGACCTGAGTCACCACCAGCAATACCAAACTCAGCTTGCACTTCCTTCAACTCAGACTCAATGACTTGAGTAACGCGCTCTGGCTTAGCAAGTAAGTCGAGCAAGTCAGAAATCTCTGCCATCACATCTTTGTATTCATTCACAATCTTGTCTTGCTCAAGACCAGTCAAGCGTTGCAAACGCATCTGCAAAATTTCTTGCGCTTGGCTGTCAGACAAGCGATAGAGGCCAGTGGTTTGCATGCCGTATTCAGGCAGTAAACCTTCAGGACGGTAGGCATTGCGACCACCTGGGGTATCTGTCTCGGCACGCGCCAACATCTCGCGCACCATGGAAGAGTCCCATGCCTTGCTCATTAATTCTTGCCTAGCGATAACTGGGTTTGCAGCAGCTTTAATGATCGCAATAAATTCATCAATGTTTGCCAAAGCAACTGCCAAACCTTCTAATACATGGCCACGCTCACGTGCTTTGCGCAGTTCAAAAATCGTACGACGAGTAACTACTTCACGACGATGCTGTAAGAAGTACTCAAGCATTTGCTTCAAATTCAATAGGCGCGGCTGGTTATCTACCAGAGCAACCATGTTCATACCGAAGTTGTCCTGCAGTTGAGTGCTCTTATACAAATTATTGAGAACAACTTCAGGTACTTCGCCGCGTTTGAGCTCAATCACTACCCGCATACCTGACTTGTCAGACTCATCACGCAAATCAGAAATACCTTCTACTTTTTTCTCATTCACCAACTCAGCAATACGCTCGAGCAAGTTCTTTTTGTTAACTTGGTAAGGCAACTCATCGACGATGATGGCCTGACGTGCGCCCTTATCGAGGTCCTCAAAGTGGGTTTTGGCGCGCATCACCACACGGCCACGGCCAGTGCGATACCCTTCGCGAACCCCTTGAACACCATAAATAATGCCGGCGGTTGGGAAATCCGGCGCAGGAATGATCTCAATGAGCTCATCAATCGTGCATTCCGGGTTATGTAAGACGTGTAAACAAGCCGTAACCACCTCGTCCAAGTTATGGGGAGGGATATTGGTTGCCATGCCCACAGCAATCCCTGAACTGCCGTTAATCAGCAAATTAGGTACTTTTGCAGGAAGAATGAGAGGTTCTTTCTCGCTACCGTCGTAATTTGGCCCGAAATCCACGGTTTCCTTGTCCAAATCAGCCAAAAGCTCATGGGCAATCTTGCGAAGGCGGATCTCGGTGTAGCGCATTGCAGCAGCGTTGTCACCGTCTACGGAGCCAAAGTTACCCTGCCCATCAACCAGCATATAGCGCAAAGAGAAGTCCTGGGCCATGCGAACAATGGTGTCATACACCGCAGAATCGCCATGCGGATGGTATTTACCGATCACATCGCCAACTATACGGGCAGATTTTTTGTAAGCACGGTTCCAATCGTTGTTTAATTCATACATCGC
>CANGWT010000061.1 GCA_947457745.1 Burkholderiaceae bacterium
CAACTGAGACTGCAAATAACTACACTGGTTGGGGCTTGCAAGCTGACTACACAGGTATTAAGAATTTGTACATTGGTGCAGCTATCCAAGCATTGAAGTCAAACAATATTTCACCTACAGCAACAGTAGCTTCACCAACTCCAGCACCATGGGGCAATGCTGAAGGCGGTACAAATACTCAAGACAACCAGACATATGCAGCTGCTACTTATGACTTTGGTATCTTGAAAGGCTTCGTACAATACGTAAATCGTAAAGCTGAGAGCACTATCAACGCTAACTACTTCGCTAAGCGTACTGCACAACAAGTTGGTGTTCGTAGCTACATCACTCCAACAATCGAAGGTTGGGCAAGCTGGGGTAACGGTAAAATTACTCAGTACGGTTTGAGCCAGCCATCTGCTAACTTCACAGCATGGCAAGTTGGTGCAAACTACTACTTAAGCAAGCGTACTAACTTGTACGGTATCTACGGTACAAACAACTTGTCTTCAAGCTCAGTATCAAGCGGCGTTTCAGTTAACACTTCAGCAATGGCTGTTGGTGTACGTCACACTTTCTAATTTAACGCTAACGTAAGTTAGCTAAAAATTAGTTTGGCATCAAATTAACCCGCCGTGGAAACACGGCGGGTTTTTTCATTGAAAGATTTATTGATATCGGAGTATCAGCAATCAATAAGAAGACGCTGTAATAGAAATGATAGTTGTTACTTTAAGCGGATGTCTTGCTAGTAAAGCATCAGGAGCGCCGTGGAGAGGCTTACGAACCGACTGTTACTGACAATGAATTTGCCAAGGACCTCAGCGTTGAGCTAAGGCAACTTCATGCAGTACTTTATTTTTTAAGGCTATCCCGAATTTCACGCAAGAGAACAACATCTTCCGGTGCAGGAGGGGGAGGCGGCTCATCCATCAAGCGGACCCTATTTACCAATTTCACCATTTGGAAAATCACAAAGGCTAACAACAGGAAATTGATAGAAATCGTGATGAAATTCCCATAGGCGAAAATGGGGACACCAGCCTTCTTCAGGGCGTCAAAGGTGCGAGGGACATTCTCAGGTACTTTTCCCAAGACAATAAATAGGTTTGTAAAGTCAATATGACCCCCCAAGAGGGTCGAAATCACTGGCATCACGATGTCATTCACCAAGGAGTCAACAATCTTCCCAAAAGCGCCGCCAATAATCACACCAACAGCCAAATCAATCACATTGCCCTTGACCGCAAAGTCCCGAAACTCCTTTAAAACCGCCATAGATACTTTTCCTTTCAGCTGGATCGAGATTAACTCAAAATTAAGCTCATAACTTAGATGCGCACCCCATTTTTACTTTAAAATCTGACCTTTAAGTATTTTTACCTATAAATGCTCTTTTCGAGGAATTTTGTAAATGAGTGACAAGCCCAGTATGGATAAGGATCGCCGTAATTGGTTGATCGCCACTTCAGCAGTCGGCGGTGTTGGTGCAGCCGCAGCCCTTTACCCTTTTGTTGACAGCTTTCAGCCTTCTGAGCGCGCAAAGGCTGCTGGAGCTGCCGTTGAGATTGATATTACTGGCATGCAGCCCGATGAAATGCGCATGGTCGAGTGGCGCGGTAAGCCTGTTTGGGTGGTACGTCGCACCCCTGAGCAGGTTGCAGAACTATCAAAAATTGACGCAGAGCTTGCAGATCCCGATTCTTTAAGGGATCCAGCCCAATTCACTCCGCCTTATGCCCAAAACCAATGGCGCTCAATTAAGCCTGAATACATGGTCGTAGTCGGTATTTGTACGCATTTAGGGTGCTCGCCAACGCCTAAGTTTGAGGCAGGCGCTCAGCCTTCTTTGCCAAACACATGGCAGGGTGGTTTCCTTTGCCCATGCCATGGCTCAACCTTTGATATGGCCGGTCGCGTATTTAAGAACAAACCAGCCCCAGACAATATGGAAGTGCCGCCACATATGTATTTGAGCGACACCAAAATTCTGGTTGGCGAAGATAAGAAGGCCTAAGGAGAGATAAATGGCATTCCACGAAAAAGAAGTCCCAGCAAACGCATCCGTCGCAGTGAAGATGATGGCTTGGGTTGATTCGCGCTTACCAGTGACAGATGCATTCAAGCGTCACATGAGCGAGTATTACGCCCCTAAAAACCTGAATTTTTTCTATATTTTTGGTGCTTTAGCAATTGTTGTTTTAGCAATTCAAATTATTACCGGCATTTTCTTGGTAATGAACTACAAGCCAGATGCCGCTAAGGCTTTTGAATCTGTTGAATACATCATGCGAGAAGTGCCATGGGGCTGGTTGATCCGCTACATGCACTCTACCGGAGCTTCCATGTTTTTTGTGGTGGTTTACATGCACATGTTCCGTGGCTTGATCTACGGTTCATATCGCAAGCCACGTGAGTTGATTTGGATTTTTGGTTGCGCGATTTTCCTGTGCCTGATGGGTGAGGCATTCTTTGGTTACTTGCTGCCATGGGGTCAAATGTCCTATTGGGGTGCACAAGTTATTGTGAACTTATTCTCTGCAATTCCATTGATTGGTCCAGATCTTTCCTTATGGTTGCGTGGTGACTATGTGGTTGGTGATGCAACCTTAAACCGTTTCTTTGCATTCCACGTCATTGCTATTCCACTGGTCTTGATCGGTTTAGTAGCTGCACATATTCTTGCATTACATGAAGTGGGCTCTAATAATCCAGATGGTGTGGAAATTAAAAATACATTGGATGCAAATGGCCATCCGGTTGATGGTATTCCATTCCACCCGTATTACAGCGTGCACGACGTCATGTATTTGGGTGGTTTTTTGATCATTTTTGCTTCGATTGTTTTCTTTGCTCCAGAGATGGGCGGGTATTTCCTAGAGGCGAATAACTTCATTCCAGCAAATCCATTTGTAACGCCAACGCATATTGCACCGGTCTGGTATTTCACACCGTTCTATTCGATGTTGCGTGCAACAACATCTAACTTCCTATTGCCATTGTGGATTTTCATGGCAGTAATTTTGTCGATGTTTGCTCTGAAGTCTAGTGATGTCAAAGTCAAAGGTGCCTGTGTAGCAATCGCATTGATATTGGCTGCCGGTTTCTATGCATTTGATGCGAAGTTCTGGGGTGTTGTAATTATGGGTGGCTCCGTTGTGATCCTCTTCTTCTTGCCATGGTTAGATCATTCTCCGGTGAAGTCGATTCGTTACCGTCCTCAGTTCCACAAATATATCTACGGCGTATTTATTGTGAGCTTTGTGATCTTGGGTTACCTGGGTATCGAGCCACCATCACCAATATTTGAAAAGATTTCTCAGATTTGCACTATTTATTATCTGGGCTTCTTCTTGGCGATGCCTTTCTGGAGCAAGCTTGGTACCTTCAAGCCAGTTCCAACTCGCGTTACTTTTAAGTCCCATTAATTCAGATACCCGAGAAATTAGGAACTAGTATGAAACGAATTCTGCACACTGTGATGGGCGTCTGTCAGGCTACTGCATTGATTGCCACCCTTGGTTTTGGTTTAACTGCAAATGCAAGTGAGGGCGGTTTCCCATTGGAGACCGCGCCAAATCGCGTTAGCAACAATGCTTCTTTGCAAAATGGCGCTAAGATATTTGTGAACTATTGCTTGAACTGCCACTCGGCTACAAGCATGCGCTATAACCGCATGCGTGATATTGGCCTGACAGATCAGCAAATCAAAGATAACTTGATTTTGACCGACGCTAAAGTTGGTGATTTGATGACGATTTCAATGTCACCCAAAGATGGCAAGGCATTCTTTGGCAAGACTCCTCCAGACTTGTCTGTCGAGGCGCGAGCACGTGGCACGGATTGGCTCTACACCTACTTCCGTACTTTCTACAAAGATGACGCTACCCAAACTGGGTGGAATAACTTGGTATATCCAAACGTAGGCATGCCCCATGTTCTCTGGCAGTTGCAGGGTGAGCGTGCTGCAAAGTTTGAAGAGCGTCCAGATCCACACGATGCAAGCCGTGTAGAGAAAAAATTTGTTGGTTTTGAGCAGCTGACTCCAGGAACAATGAAGTCTCAGGAGTATGACGACAATATCGCTGACCTAGTTGCATTTATGTCCTGGATGGCTGAACCAGTGCAACTCGAGCGTAAACGTTTGGGTGTGATTGTGCTTATTTTCTTGGCAATCTTCACGCTGGTAGCTTCACGTTTGAATAAGGCTTACTGGAAAGATATTCACTAAGCTATAGTTTTCTAAGGTTTAAAGTCGCAGTTATTTGTGCGTTTGTTGCATTGAAGTAGATATTTAAGGAAATAAATTTATGATGGTGTTGTACTCGGGCACAAATTGCCCATTCTCGCAACGCTGCCGTCTGGTGCTTTTTGAAAAAGGCATGGACTTTGAAATCCGTGATGTGGACTTGTTTAACAAGCCAGAAGACATCTCGGTGATGAATCCTTACGGTCAAGTTCCAATCTTGGTCGAACGCGATTTGATTTTGTATGAGTCAAATATCATTAATGAATATATTGATGAGCGTTTCCCCCATCCACAATTGATGCCGCCTGATCCGGTTGCTCGCGCACGCGCACGCCTCTTCCTCTTCAATTTTGAGAAAGAATTGTTTGTGCATGTGGCTGCATTGGAAAATGAAAAAGGTAAGGCAGCAGAGAAGTCTCATGAAAAAGCGCGTTTAGCTATCCGCGATCGCTTAACTCAGCTTGCACCTATTTTTGTGAAAAATAAGTACATGTTGGGCGAAGAGTTCTCTATGCTTGATGTAGCAATCGCTCCTTTATTGTGGCGTTTGGAGCATTATGGTATTGATCTCTCTCGTAATGCAGCCCCTCTCTTGAAGTACGCTGAGCGTATTTTTAGTAGGCCTGCCTACATTGAGGCATTGACTCCATCAGAAAAGGTAATGCGTCGCTAAGCGGCTCATTTCTCAGGCTGGCAGAATAAGCATGTCTGATATCCCAAGCAATAAACCCTACCTAATCCGTGCTCTACATCAGTGGTGCACGGATTTTGGTTTTACACCCTTTATGGCTGTCTTTGTGGACTCCAGCGTCGAAGTGCCTATGGAGTTTGTGAAGAAGGATGAAATTGTTTTAAATCTCTCTCTGGAGGCCTGCCATCAACTGAATTTGGATAATGAATGGATCAGCTTTCAGGCAAGATTTGGCGGTGTCCCAAGAAAAATTATGGTTCCTGTAAGCCATGTTTTAGCAATCTATGCACGAGAAAATGGCCAGGGAATGTCTTTTCCCTTTGATGCCAGTCAGACCAACAAGCTCAAAGATGTCAGCCATGAGAATACTGAAAAGCCAAAAGGCAGCAGACCTTCCTTGACGATTGTGAAATAGGTTAAAATATTATCCGTTGCCCCTTTAGCTCATCTGGTAGAGCAACTGATTTGTAATCAGTAGGTGGTCTGTTCGAGTCGGACAAGGGGCACCAAAATTCAAAGCCTAAATTCTCATGAATTTAGGCTTTTTCAATTGTGGGGGTAGTATTCAAGTTAGCCGCAGAGGGCTTAATTGAGTAAGTTTGCTCTTCTGGTTTCTGGTAAATAAAGTATTGCCACGATTGCGCCGCCAGCCAAGAAAACAGTCGGATACCAGAGTCCCGCAAGATTACTTTCCCAATGTTGATTCAACCAGGTAACAATCAAAGGCAGAAGTCCACCTATCCATCCAGCCGCTAAGTTATGTGGAAGGGTTGCGGCACTATTTCTGGTTTTTGCCGGAAATAGCTCTGCAAGGAGAGCTGTTTGTGGACCCACTACCAGCGCTAGGATTGCTGATAAGCCAAGCAAGACTCCTACTATCAATGAAATAGATCCACTATTAATTTGTAGTAAATAAAACGCCGGCAGTATTAGTGTGGCGCCTAAGATGAGGCCGCTGACAACTACAGGCTTTCTGCCAATCTTGTCTGAGAGCCATCCAGCGAATACCGTCAATGGCAGTAGTGAAACTGTTGCATAGATGCTTAGCTGGTCAACAAGTTGGGGCGCAAGCCTTACGGTGGTCTTGAGAAAGATTGATGTGTAGACCTGCACGCAGAAAAACAATACTGCTCCACCAGCAGAGATGCAAAAGAAAAGCAGAAACATGCGTTTTCTGGTTTCTGGATCTTTCAGGTTGTCCCGCAAGGGACTTTTAGACTGGGTCTCTGTTTTACTGAGTTGTAAATAAATCGGCGTCTCTTCTAGAGCCATTCTGGCTTTAAATGCAATCACCAGTAGGATAAGTGAAGCCCAAAAAGGGACACGCCAGCCCCAGGACAGAAATTCTTCTTGAGAGAGGTAGCTCTGAAGTAGAGCAATTTGCAGCGTGGATACCACGATGCCAAGTGGACCCATGAGCTGCAAGAAGCTAGTTTTAAAGCCGCGATTAGAGTCACCAGCATGCTCTGTTAGATAGACTGCGCTTCCCCCAATTTCTCCTCCTGCCGAAAGGCCCTGAAGTAGTCTGAGGCTCACTAGCAAAATAGGCGCCCAGATTCCAAGCTGAGCATAGGTCGGCAAAAAACCAACGCATACCGTAGCAATTCCCATGAGGGTAATGGTGATCATAAAGACGGGCCGCCGCCCAATACGATCGCCAATACTCCCAAAAATAGCTGCGCCTATGGGTCTCACTACCATACCCACACCAAAGGTCGCTAGGCTAGCAAGCAGGGTTGTACTGGGATCGCTAGAGGGGAAGAAAAGAGGACCAAAAACCACTGCAAGAGTTGCGAAGGTTAGAAAGTCATACCACTCTAGGAAGGTTCCAAAGCAAGCTGCAACAGCTACCTTTTTATAGGAGTGAGATGGTGTCGGCAATGCTGACGAACTCTTTGCAGTCAATTTTTATTCAGAGTCGCTTGACGATTCAATTAAGGGCGTAGGTAAATTTTTACTCGGCTTAACACCAAGCTCACGCACTTTTTCTGCACTACGAATTAGATTACCTTTACCGGATTTGAGTTTATTAAAGGCATCGTGATAGCTCGTTTGAGCTTGATCTAGGCGTTGACCAAGTTTTTCAAGATCGTCAACAAAGCCAACAAACTTGTCATAGAGCGTACCGCATTGTTTAGCAATTTCAAGGGCGTTGCGGTTTTGATGATCTTGACGCCAGAGATGGGCGACGGTGCGCAGTGTGGCCATCAAGGTACTTGGGCATACGAGCACAATATTCTTTGCTAGCGCTTCTTGGTAAAGGTTAGGCGCGGTTTTCAGCGCTAATAGGAAGGCAGGTTCAATCGGAACAAACATTAATACGAAGTCTACCGAGCCAATACCATACAAAGAGCTGTAATTTTTGCTTGAGAGTCCTTGAATATGTTGTCGAAGGGATTGAATATGTGCCGCTAACTCTTGTTCTGAGATGGTCGGATCGGTTGCTTGCGCATGACGTGAGTATGCGGTAATAGAAACCTTGCTATCAACCACTAAACTTCTACCCTCAGGTAGCTTAACTACGACGTCAGGCTGAAGGCGTGAGCCATCAGTTTGGGTATGGCTGTCCTGAACAAGATACTCTTCACCTTTTCGCAGGCCCGAAGATTCGAGAATGGACTCTAAAACCAATTCACCCCAATTACCTTGTACCTTAGAGTCGCCTTTGAGGGCCTGGGTTAGGGAGCGCGTCTCATCAGACATCCGCAGATTGAGATTGGCAAGGCGTTCGATTTCATTCTTAAGGGCAAAGCGCTCGCGTGCTTCGTTGCCATACGAGGTATTCACTTGCTCTTTAAACTCTGTTAACTTTGTTTGTAGTGGCTTCAGTAAAATATCTAAGCTAGCAAGGTTTTGCTCTGTAAAGCGCTTGGACTTATCTTCCAAAATTTCATTAGCTAGATTTTTGAATTGGCTAGTGAGCGCCTCTTTAGCTTCATTGAGGGACTCAATTCTTCCCAAGCCCTGTTTACGTTCAGAGTCCAGCGCTGCCTCAAGTCGAATGGCGTTCTGTAATGCCTGATCCCGCTCTTCTCGTAAGTGGGTAGTAAGCACAGTATCAGTTTGAATTTGCTGCTCAGCTCTAATAAGTCCCGAGCGTAAATTGAGCGCATAGACTAAAAGGCCTGCGCATAAAACAAATGGCAGGCCAAATAGTAAAAGAGAGCTTAAGTCAAAAGTCACAAATATAAGCTATGCAGATTTTGTGTAATTAGCCTTGTACAAGCTTTTTCAACTCACCGCTTTCGAACATTTCAGTCATGATGTCTGAGCCACCAATGAATTCACCATTAATGTAGAGCTGAGGAATAGTTGGCCAGTTAGCAAATTGCTTAATGCCCTGACGAATTGCTTCATCTTCCAGAACGTTAACAGTATGAAGAGTCTCAACACCACTTGCACGCAAAATATTGATCGCATTTCCGGAAAAGCCGCATTGCGGAAACTGGGCATTGCCCTTCATAAACAATACAACGGGATGGCTAGAAACGATTTCTTGAATTTTTGCTTGTGTGTCCATATTTTTTCCTGAATTTATACTATTTAAGGGTGATGGTTTGCAGCTAATAATGTGTTAATTTTAAGGCTATCTGAAGAAAAGGGTTAATTCCCCTTGCCAGTTTTAAAGTCTTTTCGTCCAGAGGCTGCCCGGAAATGGCCCGCTAAATCGATGTGTGTCTGTACATCTATCAAACCTGCCATTTTCATGAGCTCCACCACAGCCTCAGATTGATCAAAGCCATGCTCGATGGCAATCAAGCCGCCAGGTTTCAGGTACTGATCTGCCCCAGCAATAATGATCTCTAAGCAGCTCAGCCCACTAGCGTAGTCGGTCAGGGCGGATTTAGGTTCAAATCGGAGATCCCC
>CANGWT010000062.1 GCA_947457745.1 Burkholderiaceae bacterium
AATGGATTTGATGTAACTCAGCCTTACTATGTCAATATTGCTCCTAATAGAGACCTGATAATTTTGCCGCGATACATGAGTGAGCGTGGCGTTCAGCTCGGCGGAAGTTACCGTACCATTGATCCGAAGCATTCCGGAATAGTGATGGGCGACTATCTACCATACGATCAAAAGGCGGGAAGGGATCGATGGCGATATGACTGGCAGCAAAGACAAAATTTTTTAGGGTCTCCAGCAGGTGGTCCTGGAGCAATTAATGGTTATGTGAATGCCTCTAGAGTGTCTGATAATCTGTATCCAACAGATTTTTCCCAAACTATAGCAGGTAGCGTCACCAGCCAATTTCGTCAAGAGATTGGTGCAGTATCTCAATTGCCAAGCAGATTAAGTAATTGGACTGTTGGAGTGAAGGCTTTAACCTTCCAGACGCTTCAACCGAATTTGCCGAGCACAGTTGGAGCTCCTTACAATATCCTGCCACAGATCACCGCAAACTATCGAAGCAATTTGGTTCCCCCTTCCTCTGGACTTGATGGCAAGTACATCACCTTACCGACTGGGCCAATCAGTTCATTGTCAACAGATTTTTCACGCTTTTCGTACAACATTGCCAGTAGCATCCCAAACACCGCTCCTGGTATTTTTAGTCAAGCCGATAGAACGGTCGTAAAGGGTGCTCTTGAATACCCCCAAGCGACTCCGGGATACTATGTCAGGCCTAAAGTTAGCTTCCAATCAAATAGTTACAGCGCCACTGCTTTCCAGCCCGGCTATCAGCCGGCGCAGGGGTTCTTAATTCCTACCGCTAGCCTTGATTCTGGCCTGGCATTTGAAAGAGACGCAACCGAGATGGGCAGATTTTTTGGTCAAGATATGCTTCTCAGTCTTGAGCCCAGGGCTTATTACGTATATACCCCATACATTAATCAGGCTAATACCCCTTTATTTGACACTGGTGATGCAGGTTTTGGTGTTTCACAAATCTTTAGTGAGAATACGTTTATTGGTAATGACCGCATTTCTGATAACAATAAGTTGACCGGTGGATTAACTGGCCGTATCACAGAAGCTAATACGGGCGCAGAACGCGCAGTAGTAACCTTAGCTCAGCGACAAGACTTTACTGGACAACGCGTGGGATTGACTGGAAATATTGCTAGCCCAACTAAATATTCGGATACCTTGGCTGCTGCATCAGTCCGATTTATGGGTAACTTTAATGCTGATATTTTTGGTCAATACAACACGCAATTAAATCGATTTGTTCAAACGACTGTTGGCGGCTCTTGGCGACCAACCCCTGGACGAAGCCTCAATTTTGGATATCGTAATGTTTGGAACCCGCCAATTCAGGCGTCACCTTTTAACCCCATTGGATCCCCAGCTGCCACAACAACCGATCAATATAATTTATCCGGACAGTGGCCGCTTTCTAGGGAGGTATCCGCAGTAGGGCGCTGGGGATACGACTCCTTAACTACAAAAACTCTAAACACCTTAGTGGCTTTAGAATACACAAGAGACTGTTTGGTATTTAGAAGTGCTTACTCTCAATTACTGCTAAATAACAACACAACAACACAAATTTTGTTTCAAATAGAATTTCGAGGTCTAGGGGTTGCGGGAGATAATCCAGTTGATCTGATGAAGTTAAATGTACCTGGGTACTTACCCACACCTAAACCTCTTGCACCATCTATATATGAGAACTATCAATAATGTTTAGTAATCATTTCATGCGAGCTATCACTGCGACGATATATATCTTAGGATGTTTATCTGCTCAGATGGCTTTTGCGCAGACTAACCCAACGACTGTTGATAGGTCTGATGCGAAGATCCGAAATATTGATGGCGTTGCTGCGGTAGTTAATACTGGTTACGTGACTCGTAAAGAAATTGATGATCGCATAGCTGCTCTACCAAATCAGGGAGCTAAGTTATCTGATGCAGCTACTCTGCGTAAAAATGCCCTTGAGCGTCTCATTATTGAAAAAATCCAATTGCAAAATGCTGAATTAGAGGGGATTAGCGTCTCTGATAAAGAGCTAGATAGAATTATTGGTGACATTGCAGCTAAAAATAAACTAACACTTGCCGAACTCAAGGTGAAGATTGCTGCTACCGGTAGCAGCTATGAACGTTATCGTCAGTCCTTACGCGAAGATGTCATCGTTGGTAGATATCGCGAGCGTGAAGTTGAGGGCAAGATTAAGATTTCTGATGCAGAGGTAGATAATTTTATTGCCGATCGTAATCTTGCGGTAGCCGGCGGAGGAAAGTTAATACGATCAACTCCAGCAGCAAAAGGTGAGCCAGAAGAAATTGATGTTGCACAGATTTTTATTCCTGCTGATGCGAATGCTGGAGCTGGTGCCCAAGCTGAGGCAAAGAAGAAGGCAGAAGCCCTGTTGCGTGAAGCTCGTAGCGATATTGATTTTTTGCAGTTGGGTGCAATCGCTGCAAAAGATAATCCGAAGATTAAATTTCAAGAATTGGGTTACCGTACCCCAGATCGCTTACCGAAATTGTTTTATGAGGCTGTCAGAAACACGGGTAGTGGACAACTCGCTAATGCGGTAGTGAAGAGTCCTGCGGGTTATCACGTGCTTAAGGTTTTAGATCGTCGTGCGTTGGTCGCTGGTGCTGTAGAGCAACAGCAGGCAGCTCCACAGGAGAGCGCTCCCTCTGCGCCGCAAAATATTATGGTCACACAGACTTTATCCCGTCATATCTTGTTGCGGAATCGCGCGGGCTTGACTGATCAAGATGCCGAAAGACGCCTAGCAGGTTATCGGGATCAGGTTCGTGCAAAGACTGCTGATTTTGGTGAGTTGGCTAAAAAGTATTCTGAGGATGGATCTGCTGCTAATGGGGGTAATTTAGGCTGGATGGGTCCTGGTGATTTGGTTCCAGAATTCGATCAAGCAATGAATCGCCTGCAAATTGGCGAAGTCAGTAATCCAGTGAAGACCGAGTTTGGTTGGCACTTAATTCAGGTGCTTGAGCGCCGTGAAGCGCAGTTGACTTTAGAGAAGCAGCGCCAATTCGCACGCGCAGCTATTCGTGAACGTAAGTTTGAGCAGGCTTATCAAGACTGGCTACGTGAATTACGCGACACTGCAACAGTGAAGATCATTAACGCAGATGATCCAGCAGCCAGTCCCCGTTAATCTCGTCATTAGCTCTGGAGAGCCGGCAGGGATTGGTCCAGAGGTCTCTATTGCAGCTGCAGTAGCCTTCTTGCAAGAGCAGCCTGCAAGTACGATTACTTTGCTTGGCGATTGCAGCTTATTTCTAGCTGCTGATATTCCTAAAGAACTTTCGAGTCGTTTGAAGGTGGAATCTATTGCGTTAGCTTCCCCAGTCATTGCGGGTCAGTTAAATCCCACCAACGCACAATATGTTCTCAGTATTCTGGATGCTGCAGTTCAAGGCTGTCTTGATGGTCATTTTGATGCTATGGTGACTGCGCCAATACAAAAGAGTGTGATGAATCAGGGCAATACTTCGAGCGATGATTTATTCACGGGACATACGGAATACTTAGCAAAACTTTGCCATCAAGATCATGTTGTCATGATGTTGTGTGCGATATTACCGACCGGTTTCTTGGGCTTGCAGAAAAGCTGCGACCTTCGGGTAGCCTTGGTCACAACCCACCTACCTTTGAGAGATGTTCCTAGTGCGCTCAATCAACAACATATTCTAGAAACGATTCAAATCGTCGATCAGGATCTGCGGAAAAAATTTGGTATCGCTAAGCCTGTCATTCGGATAGCGGGGCTTAATCCGCATGCAGGTGAATCGGGCTATCTTGGGCATGAAGAGATTGATGTCATTATTCCTGCTATTGAGACTGCTAAAGATTTAGGTATTCAAGTAAGTGGACCTTATCCAGGGGATACCATGTTTGATTCCAAATCCTTGGATGATGTAGATGTATTTATTGCGATGTATCACGATCAAGGTCTAGCGCCATTCAAGTTTGTGAGTTTTGGCGGTGGTGTTAATGTCACCCTGGGCTTGCCGATTATTCGCACTTCAGTAGATCATGGCACGGCGCTAGACATTGCTGGGAGGGGCCTTGCAGACCCAGGTAGTATGTTAGAGGCTTTGCGACTCGCCTATCAATTAGCAGTAAATGTAAAAAACGCAAAGAATCTATCAACATGATGCATCAAGCTCGCAAACGATTTGGCCAGAACTTTTTGCAGGACTCAGGAGTTATCTACTCCATAGTTGCAGCAATCAATCCCAATGAAAACATGCATGTGATCGAGATCGGCCCTGGCCTTGGCGCATTAACCAGGCCTTTACTAAGTAACCTAGAGCACCTAGATCTTTTAGAAATTGATCGAGATTTGGTGGCTTACTGGAATCAAGAGAATCTCAAGGGTCTGAATGTGATTGAGGGAGATGCCCTCAAGTTTGATTTCCTGGAGTGGGCAAATGCACGTCCAGCTAATAGTAGTCTTTGTAAGGTAGTTGGTAATCTGCCTTACAACATCTCCTCCCCATTACTATTCCATCTCGTTTCTGCTGCCCATGCAATTGATGAGCAGGTATTCATGTTACAAGCTGAAGTGGTTGAGCGCATGGTCTCTAAGGCGGGCGGATCTGAATTCAGTAGGCTTTCCGTAATGTTGCAAGCGCGCTACGATATGGAGCAAGTTTTAGAGGTTCCCCCTGAAGCATTTGATCCTCAACCTAAGGTCAATTCGGCTGTCGTGCGAATGATTCCGCGCAGAGATTTCAACTTGAGTGATGCGCAGTGGCATGCTTTGGAAAAAGTAGTGGCCGCAGCATTTTCTCAAAGAAGAAAAATACTGCGTACGAACTTATCCGCTTTTGCTGATCGACTGTCTCTATCTGAATTTGAATTAAAAGCGCGTGCTCAGGATATTCCGGTGGACCGCTATATTGAGTGGGCTAAAACTTTAGCCCACTAAGTACATAGTGCTATTCGTAAGCAGCAGGGTCAATTACCCGCATTTCAGCTTCAATCCACTTCTCTACTTCTTGATGAAGTTGACCACCTGTTTTTCCAGCAGAGGTAATGGCCGGGCCGATTGAGAAGATTACTGTGCCTGCTTGCTTTAGAAAACTATTCTTAGGCCAGCAACGACCGGCATTGTGAGCAATCGGAATGACCAAAGCTTCGGTAGCGCTAGCAAGCCTTGCGCCACCTTTGCTGTAGGGCTTGTGAGAACCGGTAGGCGTTCTAGTCCCCTCTGGAAACAACAAAATCCATTTACCTTCACTGAGGCGTTTTTTTCCTTGACCGACAACTGAGATGGCGGCAGTTTCTTTACTATTGCGATTGATATGAATCATCTTGAGCAAGGCCAAAGCCCAGCCAAAAAAAGGAATCCAAAGCAACTCTCTTTTAAAAACAAAGCAAACCTGCTTGGGAAGCAGGGCAATATAGAAAATAGTTTCGTATGCAGATTGATGCTTACTGAGTACGACGACAGGTTTATCCAAAACTGCCATCATGTTTTCCATGCCGCGAATTTCGTAACGAATTCCACAAAGAGGTTGCAGAATCCAGATGACGACCTTATTCCAAAGTCCAATAAAGCGATAGCGGTTTTCGGAATTCAGGAATGGAAAAACTAGCATGCAAAGCACCGACCAGATCGGCGTGAATATCAGCAAAAACAGGGTAAAGAGGGTTGAGCGAATAAAGGTCATGTTGGCATTAAACCTGATCTTGTAAGAGTGCAGTAGCAAATGCCATCAAATCCACATGAATCTGCGTGCCTTCTGGGAGGCCGCCTTTATCTAAAGTTTTACTACCCTTGCCAGTTAATACTAAGTGCGGACTGGCACCCAAAGCAATTCCTGCCTGCAGGTCGCGCAAGGAGTCGCCCACAATCGGCACTCCCAAGAGCGGCGTGACACTCTGATTTTTCTTATAGCGCAGCGCTATCTCTTTCATCATTCCTGGCAAGGGCTTGCGGCAATCACACGCATTAGCATCACTATGCGGGCAAAAGAAAATACTATCGATGTGACCACCCAAGGGTTTTAGCAGTTTATCCATCTTGACATGCATTGCATGGAGATCATTGATATTAAAGTAACCTCGCGCCAAACCAGATTGATTGGTTGCCACAGCGATTTGATAGCCCGCTTGATTTAGTAGCGCAATAGCTTCAAGACTACCGGGTAGTGGAACCCACTCATCACTCGACTTTACATAGTCATCTCGATCTTCATTGATCACGCCATCACGATCAAGAATGATTAGTTTAGAAGAGCTGTTGCTCATGCTAATTTGCCGAGGTCGGCAATGAGATTCATTTTCTGGTGAAGTTGTTGCAGGAGTGCCAGGCGGTTATCGCGCAGCTCTGGATTCGGGTCCATCACCATGACATCGGCAAAGAATTGATCGATTGGAGTGCTTAAAGCTACGAGTGCTTTCAATAGATCCACAAACTGACGTTGATCATAAGCAGCAGTTAGCGTTGGGATGAGCTTCTCAAGCGCTTCGTGAAGAGAGATTTCAGCGGGAACTTGTAAGAGCTTGCTAGAGCAGGTCACCGGAATCGCAGTAGCATTCTTTTTTAGAATATTGCTGATACGTTTGTTGGCAGCGGCTAACTGAGCAGCTTCTGCTAGGGCGTTAAATTCACGCAATGCAGTTAAGCGATCAATTAAGTCATTTAATTGGGCAGGTGATTGACTTAATACCGCATCAATTTCTTCAGCAGTGAACGGCTTGCCAGCAACCGCTTGGTCACGTAAGTAAGCGCGTAGGCGATCAATAATGAAGGCATAAATATCTTCAGCCTTTGCTTTTTCTTGAACGTCTTTCTGAGGAAATTGTTTGCGTGCCAGCTCAATTAGGTGAGGCAGGCTTAGGCTGAGATTCTTCTCTAGCAAGAGCCGGCAGATTCCGAGAGCATGACGACGCAGGGCGTAGGGGTCTTTGTCACCAGTTGGTGCAAGGCCAACACCCCAAATACCGACAAGAGTTTCTAGCTTGTCGGCAATCGCTAAGATGGTGCCGGTTTGAGTCTGGGGTAATGCGTCACCAGCAAATCGAGGCATGTAATGCTCGCTACAAGCAGAGGCTACCTCAGCATTTTCGCCATCGTGCGTTGCATAGTAGCGACCCATGATGCCTTGGAGTTCTGGGAACTCGCCAACCATATCAGTTAATAAATCCGTTTTAGCAATCTCAGCAGCACGGCTAGCTAGCGTTTCATTAGCCGACAAAGATTTTGCAATTCCTATAGCGATTCCTTGAACACGCTTGGTGCGATCTAATTGATTCCCGAGTTGATTGTGATAAACCACTTTTTCAAGGTCGGCTACGCGAGATGCCAGTGGACGCTTTTGATCTTGCTGAAAGAAGAAACGTGCATCAGAAAGTCGTGGACGTACTACGCGCTCGTTACCGGAAATAATTGCTTCTGGTTTATCGGTCTGAATATTAGAAACGATTAAGAAACGATTGCGTAACTTACCTTGCTGATCAGTCAGCGCAAAGTATTTTTGATTGGTCTGCATTGTCAGAATCAAGCATTCTTGTGGAACCTCCAAGAACTCTTGATCAAAGTGACATTCATAAATTGCAGGCCACTCTACTAAAGCAGTCACTTCATCTAATAGGCTATCTGGCATCAACACTAAATCAGTACTAGCAGCTTTTAATAATGCAGATTCGATAAACTCACGACGCTTATTAAAGCTGGGTAACACTTTTGCTTTAGTAGTGAGATCGGACTCATACTGATCTGCAGAGGCAATAGTAATGACGCCTGGAGCTAAGAAGCGGTGGCCCTCAGTTTGATTTGCTGCATCAATGCCTAGTGCGCTGATATGCAATGTTTTTTTGCCGTGTAAAGCGATGATGCGGTGCGCTGGACGTGCAAACTCAACATCTGCTAATTCACCATTTTTCTGTAGCACTTGATAGTGCATCATTTTGGCGATTGGTAATTTGCCCAATGTTTGCTCGAGTGCTTGTTGAGCAGTTTGCTCCAATACCGCACCTTTGGCGACGACATTGAGATACAGTGCTTCATTCTTGCCTTCGCCCGATTTTTCTAAAGTAGAAAGATCGATATCTGCATAGCCCAAAGAAGCCAATTTCTTTTCTAATGGTGCAGTCGGCTTTCCGTCAGCATCATAAGCAATGCTAGTCGGCAGTAATTTTTCACGTACTGGATAGTCCGGAGCTTGGCTTAAGACATTCGTAATTTGAACCGCAAGTCGACGCGGTGTCGCGTAACCAGTGGCAAAAGAGTTTTCACTCAATAGTCCTGCAGCTTTTAGAGTTGAATAAATACCCTCACTAAATGCATCGCCTAAGCGGCGCAATGATTTTGGTGGAAGCTCTTCGGTAAACAACTCAATCAGAAGATTGTCTGATTGAGAGAGAGAATTCGGTGTACTCATAATTAGATTGAGCTGATTAGGCTTTGGATTGACGTTGGCACATCGGGAATCCCAACTTGTCGCGAGACTCAAAGTAAGCCTGCGCTACAGCACGCGAGAGATTGCGGATGCGTCCGATATAGGCCGCGCGCTCAGTAACCGAGATGGCACCACGGGCATCTAGTAAGTTAAAAGTATGTCCAGCCTTGAGCACCATTTCATAAGCAGGTAAGGCTAATGGCACCTCCATCAAACGCTTGGCTTCACTTTCATAGTTGGTGAAGTTAGCAAACAATAGGTCGGTGTTGGAGTGTTCGAAGTTGTAGCAAGATTGCTCCACTTCATTTTGGTGATAAACATCACCATAAGAGATGCCGTC
>CANGWT010000063.1 GCA_947457745.1 Burkholderiaceae bacterium
AAAGAGCTACAAGCAATCAATGCTCACTTAGCCGAGATTAGCGCTAATCTTCAGCAAAGAGATCGTAAGTCCGATGAAAGTCTCAACGTCATCAGAAAAGATCTTTGGAATATCAAAAATATTGTGGCAGATGAAGGCATTCAGAATCGTATCGTTCAGAAGGGCGTAGAACGAGCACTTGCCAAAGGCTTTGGCTACCTCTTCATTTCTGCGCTGATGCTGTACATCGTTGGTAAATTTTTCCTCTGATTCCCCCAATACCGCCGAGCGATCATCGCTCAAGAATCATCAATTACTGCTTTATTTGATTTACAGACTCCAGCGCTATTGAGTAATTGACTGGAGAGAATAGCCGCTGAAAGAAGTCCTGCTTTCCGGAGTTATTAATCACTCGGTACTGAATCAAATAAATTCCAGCATTAGTCAGAAGCTCTGTACTGCAATTTCTCTCAACCCCATTATTGGATTTCTCCTGGAATTTCCCAAAAGCTAATGTTTGCGAATGATTCAGAAGCTGTTCATTATTCCGCAAGTCCTTATTCAGCAATATTTGGATATTCTCATCTCTACACTTGGGCAAATCCCTGAAGAAGTAGGTGTGAACAATTGCACTAACGACCACCAGTATGATGAAAATAAGCAATGCATACTGGGGGACTTTATCTTTGAAGAGGGAGTCCTCTTGCGCCTCTTTGAGATGTTGAATCTCGCTCGGCGGGATGTGATCTGTCATTTATATTGCAACCACTTAGTGGCCATCCACCTTCATCATTGGCAACACATTATTGCGGGACTCTTCGCTCTCCAGCTCATCGATTGCATGATCCGATAGATCAGAAAGTAGGCACTTTAGATTACCATTCACCTTAGCGTCCGGGTGGACATTAATTTGTGAATAGGTCACATCACCATTGACAACGGCACCCGGATAAATTTCAACGCGTCCTGTTGCGTAAACGGAGCCCTCAATACGGCCAATAATAATCGCGTGGGCACTATGAATATTGCCCTCTAAAAACCCCGATTTACCAACGACAGCGATATATCCCTCTTTAGAACCGGAAGCCTCCTCATCTTGATGAATGTCCCCCACGAGGTGCCCCGAGAGCAGCATATTGCCACGATGAGTAAAGTTTCCTTGAATAGTAGACCCACCGCCAATCGTACTGGCATAAGTCAATTGTGTATCGGCCATCGGGCCTTTTTTTGAAAACTCGAACATTTCAATACCTCAAAAAATTAGCGCACAGAATGGTGGGCCGTCAATTTACCTCAAGCAACTTCACTTGCTTAGACCCAGCGGCAGGTAAGCGAACTTTCCACCCCTGAAAATACATTTCTATACCATCCAAATCTTGAGCCAATACTGTAAATGGCGCTACACCTTTAAATGCAAGCGCAGTATTGGCCTCCATCGCCATCACCATCTGCTTGCCAGCACCATCAACAAAGCAAATTGTCTGCTTTACTAAGGTTTTGAGATTCACAACATCCCCAGGCTTTGAGGGACTGGGGGTTTGATAACTCAATATTTGTGCATTCTGCTGATGGGGGCACTGGCTAGTCGATCCGGCCACTTCAGTCGGTTTCATTACTTGACTGGGAGCTGGCTCGGCCTGCACTTCAACTTTCACCTCCTCAACTGCTTCCTTAGGAGAATTTTCTACCGAAATAGCTTGAGGTTTTGGCTTAGACTCCATCAGAGCGGCGATCTGATGAACCAGGTCATATTTAGTATTTAAGCCAAACAATAGCCCAGTCATGGCTAAACCCAAGATGAGAAAAAGGACAGACTTAAGGGAAAGACTGAATCGACTTCCGGCATCGGGGCCAGAGACATCCCCGCCTACTTTTTCAGTTAATAGCTCCTGCCATTCCAAGCGTTCTGTAATAGCAGGATCGAGAGATACTGCGCGAACCTCATTTTGAGAAGGTAAGAGACCCAATTCTGTAGGGGCAGCATCGGCAATATTATCCAAGGACTCAGCTTCGGGCGAAGTCCCTTCAGAACTCTCGGTAGCGACAGCAAGCGGTTGCGGAAATTCCAAATAATCAGATTCTGCAAGATTCAGGAAATTACCAACCCGTTTTGCCGCGTTGATTTTCAAGGGGAAGCTGTAGAAGGAGCTCATTCCACCCTCCTCCAACTCCAAAATCATTTTGGAGGATAGGCAGCATGAATTTGCTAACTCTACGCGCTCGAGCTTTCGAGCCTCCCTGGCTGCCTTTAGCGTAGATCCAATGACATCTGGTAGGGGGTTATTTTGTACTGGCGACATGCCATTTTCCTCAATTTACTTCGCCGCAAAATTCCAAGCAGGAGTAAAGATTTGAAAATCTTATCTCCATATAGTTTTAATTATTATGTGATATTAGCAAATTAGTTAATTTGTAGTGGGTTATTTAATTCCAAAACATCCTTAAAAATCAGTTCAAAATGTTAGAATTGCTTAAACTAAAGGGGTAACCCTGACAAAAAGAGGATTATTAGCAATAAATGCAGCTTATTTGGATTTCCGGGTCGACCTCGACCATGAAGCAAGTCAAAATAACCGGTAGAACGGTGATTAAGATCGCCTTTTTATCGTTTAGCGCATTTATTCTCTTTGGTATTGGCATTCACTTCCTGGGATTTAGGGTGGCTATTCGGTTTAGCCCCGAAATGACCAAGGAAATGGGCGGTGTTATTACGCGCAAGGAAATGGATGAGGTTGAGGCCCACTATCGCGATAATCTTCAGGCCCTTCAAAAACAAATTCCCCAGATTGAAAGCAAAATTAACTCGCTTAAAGAGCTGAAAGACCAGTTCTCAGAGCTTTCCACCCCAACTACTGGGAAAAAACAGGCCCCAATGTAGTGCAAGTCAGCAAGCGAGCCGCCCCAAAAATCTCCTTAATTGCTATATGATGATTCAATATTTATTACCTCAGGAAATTCGATATGACTGATAACAATCCTAAAGGCTCACTGTTTGTTGGTGAGGGCGTCATTGTGAAAGGCACCTTTGAAGTGCCAGAAATGGCAGTCGTTGCAGGGCTGGTTGAAGGCGAGCTCAACACCAAAGAAGTGCTCGTTGATACATCTGGAATAGTGAACGGTCGTATTAATGCGGAAGTTGTCGAGATCCGTGGCGAAGTAACTCAAGGTCTCCATGTAACGAACCACCTTAATGTTCGCTCGAGCGCCAAAATTACTGGCCTTACTCAGTATGCTGAAATGAGCGTTGAAAAAGGCGCCAAACTCAGTGGTGAATTAAGAGTGATTGATGCAACCCCATCTGCAGGAAGCTATTCAAGCTCTCCCACACAGAGCTATTCAAGTCCAAACCCCAGTGACGATGAATAAGTTGTAACTGCCTCCAAAAATACCCCTTGATTGGGGTATTTTTTTGTCTATTCATTGCGATTGGGTTTATCACCCACAGCATCCATCATTGATAGCATTTGGAAATAAGGTGGGGGTGGATCGTTAAATTCTGAATTATCAAACGCCGTGATGCGGGTTTTATCTATCGCCTTAAAAATTTCTGAGTCGAATTGAATCCCTCTGGGAGACTCGTCTAAGCTGTAGGTATCTGCATCTACCTTTGAAATCATTTTCACAACTTCCGCTTTTCCAGACTCAATTCGCACAATCCAAATATCGGTATATCCCGTAGTATCCCTAAAAAGAGTCCAACGTCCCCAGCTGACATCATCCTGCATATAGGAATCCTGCTCCAATACTTTCAAAACGCTACCGCTGTATTTAAAAGGGGCTGATAGCGACTCATTCATATCCACCATAAAATACTGAATCTTTGTCAGATCATCAAACTTAGGCAATTCCATTTGAGCTAGATGTTGTTCATAAGTTTTCAGGGAATTTTGACAACCATCAACTCTCAACTCAGGATCAGGCTCGATATTCTGAGTGGCTTCAGAGCTCAACTGCTCTTCAAGCGCTTGATGTGCCTGGGTACAAATATTTGAAAAAATACTGAAGGACTCTGGACTAATACCGTAGGTGTTGAACCAATACTTTTCAATTATTAATGAGGCTTCTGCAAACTGGGAATGCAAGAGACTATCTTTTGGAAAATCTTCCTCATATTTATAAAGGCGATCGACTAAGCGCCCAACACTACCATCAGGATTTGAAATGCTGGCATGCCAAAAATTTTGAAAGCTATCGTAGTTAAATCTTTCACAATAGTGATCAAAAACGCACTGATCAAATTGCCTTTGACTCATCTGCAAAGGTCCACTTTTCATTAAGTCAAATAATCCCATGACCTACTATCCCTCTGTTGATGAATTTATGGGTAAAAACCAGATACATTAGACAAATTATTGGCTTTTAATCTTGCTCCAATTGGCTTGAAAAATGGATGCAGAATCCGTGGCGCCTTCACCTTCTGGTTCCTCACCATTTCTAGAAATCATCAAACCATTTAATTTTGCGCCATGCTCAATTCCGAGCTGGCCGTAAGTAATATCACCCCGGACTTCTGCCCCCTCGTGCAGCTCAACGCGCTCCGTGGCATAGATGTTTCCTTCTACCTTTCCTGCAACTAGCACCCGAAATGCGTAGATATCACCCTGTACTACCCCGGTTCTTCCAAGTGCGATGCTGACGCTCTTGCCCTGGCGCGCCTCAATGTTTCCGATCACACGGCCATCAATTCGAAGGCTCTCGTTAGCAACTAGTCTGCCATGAACCTCTGTTGCCGGCCCAATGATGGTCTCAAAAGACTCCATGGTTGGTTGTAAAAACTTAATGGACTGGGATTTGTTTTTAAATAAACTCATTGGGCATCCTTTGGGTATCCTGCTCAGCAGCAGCAGTTGTCCCCCTCATCTATTTGGGCGGGTATCTATTCTAGCTGTAATTGAGGAAGCTATTGTGTTTAGATAACTAAGCCCCTAATGGCATTCAATAAGTTAGTAAATGCAAACTTATTGAATCGTGAACCTAATTCTTTAATCTAGGAAAAGTTAAGGCGTGGAGGCTCTTGTCAAATAAAGTCGGCTTAAAGCAACTTGGTATTTCGAATGTATGCGCCTATTTGCCGGTCAGCGCTCATCGGGATTAGCTTTAGAGGGTCTGGGGTATTACCGCTGATCTCAATAGTCGCGGCCGGCCCAGACTGCTCAACCTTTAGAGCGGATGGGGCTGGGTGAGCCCGAGTAGAGGCCGTACTTGGCGCTATCTTACGATCGTGTAAGGTGGCATCGCTTCTATAGCTAGCGCTACTTAAATACGAAGCTTGAAGATTTAGTTTGTCCATGGATTACTCACAATCTCTAAATAGGGCCTCCACTTATTATGAACCATTTAAGTTCAGCACCTCGGGCTAAAAAGGTTAAAAACTAAAATGTAGCTTTCTTCCAACTAAAAAGGGGCGAAACCATGAATATAGACGCCTGAGTGGTAATGCCAGTGAAGATGCCCACAGCAATCCCTAGTGATTTAACTGCCGACAAATACACTATAGTTAAGCGTGTTCCGCCATACCGCGAACTTGCACTAGGACATAGATGACTCTTACTGAACTTCGCTATATCGTCGCAGTTTCACGTGAACGCCACTTTGGAAGAGCTGCAGATGCTTGCTTTGTGTCTCAGCCTACCCTATCGGTAGCCATCAGAAAACTAGAGGAAGAACTGAATACGCAAATCTTTGAGCGTACCAATACCGAGGTTGCGATGACCAGCCTAGGCGCTCTGATTGTGGATCAGGCTCAAAGAGTGCTTGAGGAGGCTAATTCCTTAAAGCACTTAGCAAAGCATGGTCAAGATCCTCTATCCGGCCCACTCAGGCTTGGTGCGATCTACACTATTGCCCCTTACTTATTACCCAGCCTAGTGCGAGTTGCACGCGAGCGCCTGCCTCTTGCCCCTTTATTTTTAGAGGAGAACTTCACGGTTCGCCTGCTTGAAGTCTTACGTCAAGGGGCCTTAGACTGCATAGTGATAGCAGAGCCCTTTGCCAGCACGGGACTCAATCAAATTGATTTGTATGACGAGCCATTTTTAGTGGCGGTGCCCAAAGGTCACCCCTGGGAAAATAGACAATCAATTCCGCATCGAGAGCTGAAAGAGCAAAACACTTTGCTACTGGGCACTGGGCACTGTTTTCGAGACCATGTGCTTGGTGTCTGCCCAGAATTGAATCGCCTCGGCTCCGGAGCAACGATAGGGGAGCAACGTAGCTTTGAGGGCTCATCCCTAGAGACCATTCGACAGATGGTAGCCAGCGGTATCGGTATTTCAGTACTACCGAGAACGTCTGCCTTTGATAACGCATCCTCTGATCAGCTCATTCGTTACATTCCATTTGAGGAACCTATTCCAACCAGACGAGTTTGTCTCGTCTGGCGGAAAAACTTCCCACGCGCAGCTGCGATGAATGAACTAGCTGAAGTCATTCGTCAATGCGCCTTACCTGGCGTTCACTACCTTTAAGGTCTATTACTTGCTTTAACTCAGATCAGAAACGAGCGAAGCTAATGTTTCTGAAGGGAGTGTTTGTACATGCATTGGATAGCCTTTATGGTCACAACCCACCATCATCTGAGCGCCAGCCTTTAATGCCATCTTCATATCAATCGTAAGATCAAAGCGCATAAAATGAACTGCGGATGTTTTCTCAGCAGTAGAGCGCTCCAAATCTTCATCAGCAATTGCATAAACCCGAGGCTGGCCTTCGATCTCAATAAAAATCTTGTGCTCTATACCCACTAACTTAGCAAGCGCAACTTTACGATCCGCTTCATTGGGATACTCAATCATCATAGTGGCTTTGAAATCTGAACCGCTAGGCACCAAGGGATTGTAGGCATTTAACTCGTCTTCAATACCATCCTCTTCAAATGTTTTTTCTACACGCAACATCTCTTGAATTTGATAGCGCATTAAAAACTCATTCTCAAAAATCAGTGTTACATGATCTCCTAGATGAACGGTTCGTAGACGACGTTCTTTAATCGCCTTTTCACGAAAAACGGGACGCTCTTTGTGGTAAGCCTCAAGACTTAAAAGACTATCGCGTGTAATGATTCCCATACTGCTATCTTCCTCTATTTGTATAAATTAAAGACCGTATGCTTTTGCAAGCAAGGTCAATGGGTGAGCCATTTCGGACTTCGGTAAACCCAACTCTTCCATGCCCTGCTCAATATGGTGACCCGCTAGCTGACAGTCAGAGCTAATATAGTTTGGCTCTTCCTCAGCCATTCTTCTAAACACAGGCTTACCAATTTTCATTGCCATGTCATGAAACTCTTTTTTCACACCCCAAGTGCCAGAGTGTCCTGAGCAACGCTCCACCACATTCACCTCGGTACCCGGTACTAGCTTCAAAGTTTCTGCAGTTTTTTGACCCACGTTTTGAACCCGCGAATGGCAGGCCATATGGTAACTAACATGTCCGAGCTCTTTACTGAAATCTTTCTTCAAGAGGCTATCCGAGTTTCGTGCCATAAAGTATTCAAAAGGATCCCACATCGCCTCCTTCACCAATTGCGTATCAGCACAATCTGGGAACATCAGAGGCAGCTCTTGCTTAAACATCAAAGTGCATGACGGGATTGGAGTCAAGATGGCATAACCTTCACGCGCTAATTTAGCCAACTTCGGAATATTTTTTTCCTTATTCTGCGCAACAGACTCTAAATCCCCCAGCTCGAGCTTAGGCATGCCGCAACATGCTTCTTTATCCACAAGCTCATACGGAATAGCATTATGTTTAAGAATCTTGATGAGATCTTGCCCTATCCCCGGCTCGTTGTAATTGATATAGCAGGTGGCATAGATAGCGACTTTTCCAGGCGTCTTAACACCATCCACTACTGGCAGATTTTCAGATTTCTCAGCCAGCTGCGGGAATGTCTTAGGTGCGTATTCAGGGATCCAAGCATTCTTATCTACTCCTAAGGCGCCCTCCATCACTAAACGTGCAAGCCCAGTGCTATTCACAGCATTGACTGCCTGAGTAACAATTGGAATACCAGCAAAGTGGCCAAGCTTATCTGTAGAGGAAAGCAGTTTGTCGCGGAACGTAGCTTTGTCATCTTTGAAATTCACAGCCTTTGCGCGAAGCATTAGGTGAGGAAAATCAATATTCCAAGGGTGTGGGGGCACATATGGGCACTTGGTCATATAGCAAACATCGCACAGGTAGCATTGGTCAACCACCTTTTGGTAATCTGCCTTATCAACCTGCTCCATCTCCAAATCTTCAGTGGCATCCACCAGATCAAAGAGGGCTGGGAATGATCCGCAAAGACTCACACATCGACGGCAGCCGTGACACAGATCGAAGACACGCTCCATCTCAGACTCTAGATCAGCTTTGTCATAAAACTTGGGATTTTGCCAATCCAAGGGATGCCTGGTTGGGGCCTCTAAACTACCTTCACGAGTTGTCATGTATGTCCTCTACTATTTGAACGTATGCAATACATCAATTTTGAAGGGGTAAGTTTAGAGCTCCACCAGTCGATAGTGAAATTGTATTAATTAACAATCTTCATAGAAAATACCTAATTAGATTAGTCATACCCTCTTTGATAGCCTCTAAATTGATCAATAAACCATAGTGATTACTAACTTTTTATCAAACGAATTCCCCATTAGACGCGTTGGGTGGCAA
>CANGWT010000064.1 GCA_947457745.1 Burkholderiaceae bacterium
AGGTAAGCTGACTGCACGCGAGCGTATTGAGCTCTTGCTAGATGCTGGCACCTTTGAAGAGTGGGATATGTTTGTTGAGCATCGTTGCCATGACTTTGGTATGGCTGATCAGACTGTTCCTGGTGATGGCGTTGTTACTGGCTATGGCATGATTAATGGCCGCTTGGTATTTGTATTTTCACAGGACTTTACTGTGTTGGGCGGCTCACTTTCTGAGGCGCATGCGGAAAAGATTTGTAAGATCATGGATCAGGCACTTAAGGTAGGTGCACCTGTTATTGGCTTGAATGATTCTGGTGGCGCTCGTATCCAAGAGGGTGTTGCTTCTTTAGGTGGCTATGCTGAAATTTTCCAGCGCAATGTCACTGCTTCAGGCGTTATTCCACAAATCTCTTTGATTATGGGTCCATCAGCAGGTGGAGCTGTATATTCGCCAGCCTTAACTGATTTCATCTTTATGGTCAAAGATAGCTCTTATATGTTTGTGACTGGCCCTGAAGTCGTCAAGACGGTAACGCATGAGGATGTTACTGCTGAAGAGCTCGGTGGTGCAATAACTCACTCAACTATTTCAGGGGTTTGCGATCTTGCTTTTGATAATGATGTTGATGCCATCATGATGCTCCGTCGCTTCTTTAACTACCTACCATTGTCCAATCGTGAAAAGCCGCCGATGATTAATGGGGCGCAACGTACTGAAGAGCCTGATTTTTCGCTTGATACATTAGTGCCAAGTAATCCTAATCAGCCTTACGATATGAAAGAGTTGATCGGGAAAATCGTCGATGATAGTGAATTCTTTGAACTCCAACCCGATTACGCTAAAAATATCTTGATTGGTTTTGCTCGTATGGAAGGTCGCTCAATTGGTATTGTCGCTAATCAGCCTTTAGTTTTAGCTGGGTGCTTAGATATTAAGGCATCCATCAAAGCTGCGCGTTTTGTTCGCTTTTGCGATGCTTTTAATATTCCGGTAGTCACTTTGGTTGATGTGCCAGGATTTATGCCGGGCACATCTCAAGAGTATGGCGGCATCATTAAGCATGGTGCAAAGTTACTCTACGCTTATGCGGATTGCACCGTTCCTAAGGTCACGCTAATCACGCGCAAGGCTTACGGTGGAGCCTATGACGTGATGGCCTCTAAACATTTGCGTGGCGATGTAAACTTCGCCTGGCCGTCAGCTGAAATTGCAGTAATGGGTCCAAAAGGGGCTGTTGAAATTATTTTCCGCGAAGAAAAATCTGATCCAGCAAAAATCGCGGCTCGGGAGGCTGAGTACAAAGCCAAGTTTGCCAATCCATTTGTAGCTGGTCGTCGTGGCTATATAGATGATGTGATCTTACCGCATGAGACACGTAAGCGTATCTCACGTTCTCTGGCAATGCTCAAGGATAAAGTACTCACAAATCCACCGCGTAAACACGGCAACATCCCCCTTTAAGACGCCGAAAATCATGACTACGAAAATGTTTAAGAAAATTTTGATTGCTAACCGCGGCGAGATTGCTTGCCGTGTTATGAAAACTGCTAAGAAGATGGGGATTAAAACAGTTGCCGTTTACTCTGAAGCAGACAAAGAGGCGCGTCATGTACAGATAGCTGATGAGGCAGTTTGTATTGGGCCTGCACCGTCGCGTGAATCCTATCTAGTGATGGATCGGATCATTCAGGCCTGTAAGGATACTGGGGCCGAAGCAGTGCACCCAGGCTACGGTTTCTTATCCGAGAATGAGCAATTTGCCCGTCGTTGCGAAGAAGAAGGCATTATTTTTATCGGTCCTAAGCATCAGTCTATTGCAGCAATGGGTGACAAAATTGCCTCAAAAAAACTCGCTTTAGAAGCTAATGTGAATACGATTCCTGGCTTTAATGAGGCTATAGAGAAAGCCGATGATGCTGTCAAGATTGCTCAAGGTATTGGCTATCCTGTAATGATTAAGGCATCAGCAGGTGGAGGAGGTAAAGGCTTGCGCGTGGCCTTTAATGACAAAGAGGCTTTTGAAGGATTTACAGCCTGTCGCACTGAAGCCCTTAATAGCTTCGGCGATGATCGCGTCTTCATTGAAAAATTTGTTGAAGGCCCTCGTCATATTGAGATTCAGGTGCTGGGTGATGCACATGGCAATGTCGTGTATCTCGGTGAACGTGATTGCTCTATTCAGCGACGTCATCAAAAGGTGATTGAAGAAGCACCGTCTCCATTTATTGATCCTGCAACACGTAAGGCCATGGGTGAGCAAGCCGTTGCTCTTGCAAAGGCCGTCAACTATCAATCTGCTGGTACCGTAGAGTTCGTGGTGGGTAAAGATAAGTCCTTCTACTTCCTCGAGATGAATACCCGCTTGCAAGTTGAGCACCCAGTAACTGAAGGTATTACTGGTCTTGATTTGGTGGAGCAGATGATTCGTGTGGCTGCTGGCGAGAAACTAGCATTTAAGCAGGAAGATATTAAACTGGATGGTTGGTCAATGGAGTGCCGTATTAATGCAGATGATCCATTTCGCAACTTCTTACCGTCTACTGGTCGTCTAGTTAAATATCGTCCACCACAAGAGCTGGAAGGCGTGCGTGTGGATACGGGCGTTTATGAGGGTGGCGAGATTCCGATGTATTACGACTCCATGATTGCTAAGTTGATTGTGCATGGGAAGGATCGTACTGAAGCAATTGAAAAAATGCGCTCTGCGCTTAATGACTTTGTCATTCGTGGCATCCACTCAAATATTCCCTTTCAAGCAGCTTTGTTGCAGCATCCACGCTTTGTATCGGGCGACTTCACTACTGGTTTTATTGCCGAGGAGTATCCAGATGGTTTCAAAAAGGATTCTGTTCAGCCAGCCGATCCTAAACGTTTAGCAGCCCTAGCGGCATTCATGCGGTATCGCTACCTTGAACATATCAAAATGATTGATGGCCAGTTGGCTGGACATGAAATGACGATTGCGAAGAGGTTTGCTGTTGTTACTGGATCGCGAGTGGGCTCAAGCCAAGAGATCCAAGAAATCCCTATCCGTGTTGAACTTAAGGATGGTATCTACTCTGTCTACATTGACGAGGGTGGCGATGTTAGCCGCTACAACATCGTCAGCCATTGGCGTCCAGGTGAAATTTGTTTGCGCGCTACTATCAATGGCACACACAAAATAACCGCACAGGTAGAACGTAAGGGTGTGAAATATGCTCTTGTTATAGATGGCGCTCATTACGAGTGTATGGTACTAAGTCCTCTAGGTGCGCAGCTTCAGCGCCGGATGTTGGTTAAAGTTCCACCGGACACCTCTAAGTTGGTGATGTCTCCAATGCCTGGTTTATTGACCAATATTTCAGTTAAGGTTGGCGAGGTAGTGACCGCTGGTCAAAAATTGGCTGCTATTGAAGCGATGAAAATGGAAAACACCCTGGTTGCCACTCAAGATGGTGTCGTTGCTGAAATCTGTGCCAATGTTGGCGAGAGCTTAGCAGTTGATCAACTGATTATTCGCTTCGAATAGGACCATCATGACTAAGCCATTCAAGATATTAGGGATTCAACAGATTGCTATCGGCGGCGAAGACAAGGGTCGCCTTCGTAAACTTTGGGTTGACTTGTTGGGCTTTGAGCACAAAAGCACTTTTGTGTCTGAGCGTGAAAACGTGGATGAAGATATTTGCGCTATTGGTAAAGGCGCTCATGAGATTGAGGTTGATTTGATGCAACCGTTTGATATTGAAAAGAAGCCCGCTGTTCATCAAACACCCCTTAATCACATTGGTTTATGGGTTGATGACCTTCCTAAAGCTGTCGAATGGTTGTCTGCTCAAGGTCTTCGCTTTGCTCCTGGCGGGATACGCAAGGGTGCCGCTGGTTATGACATCACTTTTGTTCACCCTAAAGGAAATGAAGAGTTCCCTTTGTGCGGTGAGGGCGTACTGATTGAGCTTGTTCAGGCGCCACCAGATATCATTAGAGGTCTGTGTTAATAAGATCAAGAGAGTTCCAATTGACCCATATACTGGCCATCGATACCTCCTCAGCATGGTGTTCGGTGGCTTTATCTTTAGTAGGGACAAACCCAGCCGTTCGCCACCAAAAAGTGTCGGCTGGCGCTAGCCAACTTTTATTGCCTTGGGTTCAAGAGTTGCTGTCTGAAGCCTCGATCGAACTTAGCGATCTCGACGCCATTGCAATAGGAGTCGGTCCTGGGACTTTTACAGGCGTTCGTCTTGGCGTAGCAGCTGTTCAGGGTTTAGCAACTGCTGCTCGCTTGCCAGTGCTTCCTGTTGCCAGTCTAGATGCTATTGCTAGTCAACTGACTCAAACTCCTGCATTTATAAATTCTAGGGCTAAATCTTTTGTCATTGCTGTTGATGCTCGCATGGAAGAGGTTTACTGGGCTAGCTATCGCGTCGGGACAAATTCATTGTCTCAGCGTCAAGGTGATATTCATCTGACTACTCCAGAGGATGTCGAGCTTACGCAGATTGATTTTGTAGCGGGTAGTGCAATTGCTGAGTTTGGTGATCGTCTCCTAGTGGGTTCTCATAGCCCATTTTCCAATGCCCATCTCGATTCAACTATCGGGGTTAATGCCTTAGGCGTTTTAGCTTGTGCCCAAGATATGTGGAGTAATGGTCTGCAACAAGATGTGCACCTACTGGAACCGCTATACATTCGCAATAAGGTAGCTCTGACTTCTGCGGAGCGCAGTCTAGGACATGGCAGACAGCCTTAACTCTATGCAATTGAATACTGAGGGGGTTTCTGAGCTTTCATTTCTGCCTATGACTGTGGCAGATTTGGATTCAGTTCTGGCTATTGAATCTGTTTCACATATTCACCCATGGACTAAGGGCAATTTTTCAGATTCGTTGACTGCGGGTCATTGGGCTTATTGTGTGAGGCCCCAATTAGCAGGTACGGTAAAAGGTAGTTATTTAGACCCAGATATTCTTTGGGCCTATTGCATCTTATTTTCTGCTATAGATGAGTTGCATCTCCTGAATATTACTGTTTCACCAAAATTACGTCGTTTGGGTATTGGCGTAAAAATGATGAATGCAATTGAGGGTGTAGCTGCACAGCAAAATATACCCCGAATTATTTTGGAGGTTCGTCCCAGTAACGAAGCAGCCCTTGAGCTCTATCAACGCCTTGGGTATGAGCAGATTGGTTTGCGCAAGAATTATTACCCAGTCGATGCTATCAATGGCTTACGTGAAGATGCGCTAGTTTTGGCTAAATCGATTAAGCTTGAGCTATGAATATGAGTAAAAATTCAACCTTTCTGAAAGAAATGGGTATTACCGAGTGGACATCTCGCGATGTCGCTCCAGGGCATACTCAAGCGATGCTTACTGCCGATATCAGCAATGATCAGAATGCTCCTGCATTACCTACTGTTACAGAAACGCAAGAGCGTCACTCTTTAGGAATATGGTGGTTTTTTGGTAATAAACCTCAGGGTGATGCGGAAGTCCTTTTTCAGAACACCATTCGGGTTCTTGGTTTGACTCCACAAGAATGGTCTTGGAAAAATCCTACGGACAAATTTAATCCCGAATTATTGCCACAAGATGGAACACCTATAGTTGCTCTAGCGTTTGGTGGCGCTGCCGCACAAAAATTATCCGGTGAACGTGATGGGTTGCCAGAGCTTCGCGAAACTGTCTTAGCAATTCATGCTGATGGAGCAGAGGATCTGCCGCTGATAGCTACTTTTGAATTAAATCAATTGCTCTCTAGGCCAAAGGATAAGGCGCTATTTTGGCAAGATCTACTACTTGCTAAATCAGTATTGCAAAATATCTAAGCCCCAGTCTTAGTGCTTGTGTTCACCAATTAAATGCATGGAGTCGTATTCAGCTTGATTTGCAGCGTGACGTTTAATTACCAGCCACATGATCGCACTTACAGCTACACCAAAGCCAATAATGACTGCCTGAATTGGAGCATCTAACCAAATTAATCCCGAGTAGATTAGTAGCATCGTCAAAACAGAAATATTTTCATTAAAGTTTTGAACTGCAATAGAGTGGCCGGCAGACATCAGTACATGTCCACGATGCTGAAGGAGGGCATTCATAGGTACTACAAAATAGCCTGCTAGCCAGCCAACCAATACCAAAAGGAAATATGCCGGTAGCAAATTGAGTGAAACCTCAAACTTCCCAATAGTGAATACAGTTGTATTGGGAAGCATGTCTGAGTTGTAGATCGCCATCACGCAGACCACAAGACCCATGGCGATACCGTAAGGGAGTACTTTGAGGGAGCTGCGAAGCGGCACGCGCCAAGCAGCCCATACAGCTCCTCCAGCAACTCCAAATGCAGATATTGCTTGCAGAATGGCCCCTTGCGATAGGGTCATATGGAGAGCTACCTGAGCCCACTTAATCACGATAAACTGCAAAGTAGCGCCAGCTCCCCAAAACAGAGTGGTAACCGCCAATGAGATCTGACCAAGACGATCATCCCAAAGTGTCTTAAAACAGACGGCAAAATCTTTTACCAACTCGATTGGGTTGGTCTTTTGTGACTCGTAGCGGGCCCCAGTATCAGGAATACGTAGATTAATGAGTGCTGCCAGCACATAAATCATCATGATGATCATAATGGCAGACTCTGCTGCGGTATCGATGCCAGTTTCTAGGACGGGCATGTCAAACCCCAGAAGACTTTCGGATACTGATTTGCTAATTAAGACGCCACCAAGAACTGTACCCATAATGATGGAGCCTACCGTAAGGCCCTCAATCCACCCATTGGCTGCCACCAGCTTTTCAGGCGGGAGTAACTCTGTGAGGATGCCGTATTTGGCAGGAGAGTAGGCGGCAGCACCCAAACCCACAATCGCATAGGCTAATAAGGGGTGGCTTCCGAACAGCATGACTACGCAACCAATAAATTTAATCGTATTAGTGATGAACATGACATTACCCTTGGGGCGGGAGTCAGCAAAGGCACCCACAAAGGCTGCCAGCACTACATAAGAGAGAACGAAAAATAATTTGAGTAAAGGGGTCATCCAGGCCGGAGCGCTGAGCTGGACCAAGAGGGCAATTGCTGCGATCAGCAATGCGTTATCAGCAAGCGACGAAAAAAATTGCGCCGCCATAATGATGTAAAAACTACGGTTCATTCGTACAATCTAGTCATTGCAGTAATTAAAACATGAAAGGAGGGTGTAAATGGGTCAGACGGCTAACCGCTTTATTAATAGGCCTATTGTGGCAACTATACACACTGATGCCTTTCGACATAATTTAGGTCGTATTCGGGAGCTTGCCCCGGAATCTAAGATCTGGTCTGTTGTTAAGGCAAAAGCTTATGGCCATACCCTGGAAGCTGCATTTAAGGGCTTGGAATCTACCGATGGCTTTGCCCTGCTGGATATTGCAGATGCACAATGGTTAAGGAGTCGCGGCTGGGAAGGTCGGATCCTGTTGCTAGAGGGTCTTTTTAGTCAGCAGGAGCTCGAGTTGGTTATCCAGCTTCAATGTGATTTGGTGGTTCATAGCGAGAAGCAGGTTGTATGGCTTGAAGGCTTTCAAAATCATTCAGATCGCCCAATCAACATCTTTCTTAAACTGAATTCTGGAATGAATCGCCTCGGTTTCAGGCCAGAGCAATACCGCACTGCCTTTCATCGTTTACATGCTGCCGGATACCATCTGCATCACATGACCCACTTCGCTAATGCAGACCAGGTTGAGCTCTCACCATCGGTCGGCGAGCAAATGGAATGCTTCAATAAAACTATTGAGGGGCTCGAGGCGCCGTCCTCATTGGCTAATTCAGCTGCCATCCTTTGGCATCGCAACGCATTGGGAGACTGGATACGTCCAGGTATTTTGCTATATGGCGTTTCACCAACTGGGGTGCATACCGATATCATTCGCTCTGAATTTCAAGCTGTGATGAGTTTGCGTAGTGAAATCATCGATATCCAAAACCTAAAGAAAGGTGAACATGTCGGTTACGGTGGTCGCTATGAAGCTCCAGAAGATATGCGCATTGGTGTAATCGCTGGTGGCTACGCTGACGGATATCCACGTCATGCGGAAGATGGCACGCCAGTTTGGGTTGAGGCTGCAGATGCTCAGGGCGATGGAGTGATTTGCCCAATTGTTGGAAGGGTCTCCATGGACATGTTAACGATCGATCTGCGCGAGGCACCCAATGCCAAGATAGGCAGCGTGGTGGAGCTATGGGGTAATGAAGTTCCGGTGGATGATGTAGCGCAAATGAGTGGCACTATCGGTTATGAACTTATTTGTGCATTGGCACAGAGAGTGCCAGTGCTTACCGAGTGAAGCCTACCGTTCTTAGTCTTACTTATTCCAAATCTGCCACCAACGACGTTCTTTTTGAACGCGTTGACCGGTCAGCAACATTTGACTGTCGGGGAAATTGAGCTTAAAGACACGTGCAGCATCGTTGCTAAGATCAGTCATACCCAGCTTCTCATAGGACTTCGTGAGAAGGTAGAGTGCTTCCTCAACAGC
>CANGWT010000065.1 GCA_947457745.1 Burkholderiaceae bacterium
CCATTGCTGGCGTCAGGACCTAAACCTGGTGCGTCTACCAATTTCGCCATCCTCGCGCGAATTCCGCAAACACTACCGAGCTGAAGCTTCACTCTAAAGACCGTAATTCTACAATGCTTAGCGGTTTTGGAGGATATTTAGACCTTGTAGAGCAAAGCCACAGCATGGACTGCTATGCCCTCACCCCTGCCAAGGTGCCCAAGAGATTCATTGGTTTTGGCTTTGAGGTTGACATGGCTGGGGGTTACTAGCAAATCTGCTGCGATATTGCGGACCATTTCAGGCAAGAAAGTGGCTAATTTAGGTTTTTGACAAATAATCGTTGCATCCACATTGCCAACATGAAATCCAGCCGCTTGGATCTTTTGCAAAGCTGCTCTGAGCAGAATGCGGCTATCCATATCCTTAAACTGCGGATCTGTATCCGGGAATAGCTGGCCAATATCATTCAAGCCTGCAGCACCTAGTAGGGCATCCGTTAGGGCGTGCAATAAGGCATCCGCATCCGAATGTCCCAACAAACCCTTTTCACTAGGAACATGCACCCCACCGAGGATGAGCTTACGACCCTCGACTAAGGCATGGACGTCGTAGCCTTGACCGATTCGAAATTGAGGAATGTGAGGAGTGCTTAAAGTCATTGGTTTGTGGCTTTTTCTTGACAATTAGTTATTAGTGGTTTGCAAGAGGGTTTGCATTAAATCCCAATCTGCTGGGTGGGTTACCTTGAAGTTACGAGTCGCACCCTCAATTAATAAGGGATTACTGCCTGCAAGTTCCATAGCGCTAGCCTCATCCGTAATATCCGCCTCTAGGCGAATTCCCTCTGCAATAACATCATATAGCTGCTTTAATCCAAACATCTGAGGTGTTTGGGCCTGCCATAGATGATCTCGAGATATCGTCCTCACAGCTCGGTTGGGATTGCCAGCAATCGCAGAGTTGGCGTCCGCCATTTTGAGGGTATCGGCTAGTGGCATTGCCAACAAACCGCCCTCGCCTGCCTGACTTACAGCGTGAATGAGTTTTTGAATGAGTTTAGGGGTGATTCCAGGACGAGCAGCATCGTGCACCAGGACCCAATCATTCTCAGAAATACCTGCTTTAAGCATCTCCGCTAGAGTATTTCGGACGGTTTCTTGGCGGGTCGGGCCGCCGCTCGGAGTAAACCGGATTGAGGGGGATTTGCTTAAAAGCGCACTCAGGATCGAGTTATCAATAAAACTAGGGCTTACGCCCACCCAAATAGAGGCTATCTCGGGAGTATTAACAAAAGCATCTAGGGCGTAGCCTAACATCGGCTTTCCTGCCAGCTCCTGAAACTGTTTTGGCAAAGCTCCACCAAGACGAGATCCTGTACCTGCCGTCGGCAACAGGGCATGACATTGAGGTGAGGACTGTGAAGATTGATTTCCAGCGGGCATACCTGATTCTATAATGAGCCCAGATGTCTGATGCATTAAAACTAGTACCCCCCATACCTGCACCGCGGGCTGGGCAGCGCTTTACCTTTTCAGGCTTAATTGGCTCATCAGATGCAGCACTCATTGCCCAATCCGCCCTTCGGTATCGATCTGAGTTTTCAGTCATGGTCATTTTCTGTGCCCAGGCACAGGAGGCACAGCGCCTTTTAGAGGAAATTCCGGCTTTTGCACCGCAACTCAAATCACGCCTTCTACCGGACTGGGAAATCCTGCCGTATGACCATTTTTCGCCACACCAAGATTTGGTTTCAGAACGTTTAGCGACTCTTTATGAATTACTCAACGGCAGCTGTGACATCGTATTGGTTCCAATCACTACGGCTCTACAAAAACTAGGACCGCCAAACTTTTTATCTGGTCACACCTTCTTTTTTAGACAAGGTGACAAACTCAACGAAGTTGCACTGAGACTACAGCTTCAGCAGGCGGGTTACGATCCGGTAAGTTCGGTGATGCGCCCCGGTGAATACAGCATTCGCGGTGGCTTGATTGATTTATTTCCAATGGGCTCAAGCCTACCTTATCGCCTTGATCTTTTTGGTGATGAAATTGAGCAAATTAGAGCTTTCGATCCTGATACCCAACGCAGCCTCTACCCTGTAAAAGAAGTTCGCTTACTGCCGGGTCACGAATTTCCATTTGATGATGCTTCACGCACCGCATTTCGCGGACGTTGGCGCGAAGTGTTTGAAGGTGATCCAACGCGGTGCTCAATTTATAAAGATGCTAACCTGGGAATTCCTAGTGCGGGTATCGAATCCTATTTACCCCTCTTCTTTGAAGAGTCATCGGCAGTCTTTGATTACTTTCCCCGCTCAGGTGATCCCGTCTGGGTAGTGAGTATTGGTGATATTGAAGAATCTATTAAGGGTTTTTGGAAAGATACACTTTCTCGATATGAATTCTTAAAACATGATCTTGATCGCCCCATTCTTCCGCCAGCTGAGTTGTTTCTAGATGTAGATCAATTCTTTACAGCAGCCAAGCCTTATGCACGCTTGTTATTGGATAAAGAAACAAAAGAGTCTCCACAATTTTTAGCTGTTCCCGATCTATCGGTGCATCGGCGAGATACAGATCCCATTAATAGACTGCGCACTGTAGTTTCTCAAGAAAAAGTACGCGTACTGATTTGTAGTGATAGCAACGGCCGTAAAGAATCGATTCGTCAACTGTTTGAAGAGAGTAATTCAGTGTCTGGTCAGCACGGTAAATTACTCTATCCATTAAAGCCGGAAGGTTTTGAAGGCGTCTACGATTTTATTAAAAGTGATGCTCTATTCGGCTTGGTAACAGCGCAACTATTTAACGGCTTTACTTGGCCAGCTGAAAATTTAATTATCGTAACTGAGGCAGAACTTTTTACAGCCACTGCTCGTCAACGGCGCAAGGGTAAAGAGAGTGCAAGCGCCGATCCAGACATGCTCTTCAAAGATTTATCAGAGCTCAAAATCGGTGACCCTGTTGTGCACTCTGATCATGGGATCGGCCGCTATCAAGGTTTAGTACTTCTGAATTTAGCACCGCCTAAAGAAGAGCCCATTTTTGAAGAGTTTCTACACTTGGTATATGCCAAAGATGCCACTCTTTACGTGCCAGTACAACAGTTACAGATGGTAACCCGTTATGCGGGCTCTGATCCTGACTCTGCACCATTACATCAGTTGGGCTCGGGCCAGTGGGACAAGGCAAGACGTAAGGCTGCCCAACAAATACGAGATACCGCAGCTGAACTTTTAAATCTATATGCTGCTAGATCTATTCGTAAAGGCCACGCTTTTGAATTTTCAGCTCATGATTACGCTGCGTTTGCAGAAAGCTTTGGCTTTGAAGAAACACCCGATCAGGCAAACGCTATTGCGGCAGTCATTGGCGATATGACCAGTGGCACACCTATGGATCGACTAGTATGTGGTGATGTAGGCTTTGGAAAAACAGAGGTCGCACTTCGTGCCAGTTTTGTTGCTGTCATGGGTGGCAAGCAAGTAGCCATCTTAGCGCCAACCACCCTACTCGCTGAACAACATGTCGCAACCTGGAAAGATCGCTTTGCTGATTGGCCTGTGCATATCGTTGAACTCTCCCGCTTCAGAACCACCAAAGAAATTAATGCTGCGCTAGAAGCGATTGGTAAAGGCGAAGCTGACATCATTATTGGAACACATAAGCTGCTTTCAAAAGAAACTCAGTTTGCGAACTTAGGCTTAGTCATTGTGGATGAGGAGCATCGCTTTGGTGTACGTCAAAAGGATGCCCTCAAAGCATTACGTGCTGAAGTAGATATTCTGACTTTAACTGCTACACCGATTCCACGAACTCTCGGTATGGCTATGGAAGGTTTGCGGGAGTTCTCTGTCATTGCCACCGCACCACAGAAGCGCTTGGCCATCAAAACCTTTGTGCGACGAGAAGGTGATGGCGTTATTCGTGAAGCAGTCCTTCGAGAAATTAAGCGTGGTGGACAGGTCTACTTCCTGCATAACGAAGTCGAAACCATTCAAAATCGTAAGCACGCTTTACAAGAACTCATTCCAGAAGCGCGTATCAGCGTAGCGCACGGTCAAATGCACGAACGTGAGTTGGAGTCAGTCATGCGTGACTTTGTGACTCAGCGCACCAATATCTTGTTATGCACCACCATTATTGAAACTGGTATTGATGTCCCGACCGCTAACACCATCATCATGCATCGTGCTGATAAGTTTGGCTTGGCCCAATTGCATCAATTACGCGGACGTGTTGGACGATCGCATCATCAGGCCTATGCTTATTTACTGGTGCCAGATCCTGAAGCACTCAGCAAGCAAGCGCAATTACGTTTAAATGCCATTCAAGCAATGGAAGAGCTTGGCTCTGGTTTTTATTTAGCGATGCACGATTTAGAAATTCGTGGTGCTGGTGAAGTCTTGGGAGATAAGCAGTCAGGCGAAATACATGAGATTGGATTTCAACTCTATACGGAGATGCTTAATCGCGCAGTGAAATCCTTACGTAGTGGTAAAGAACCAGATCTCTTATCACCACTCCAGGCGACAACCGATGTCAATTTAGGTGTACCAGCTCTCTTTCCAAATGACTATTGCCCAGATGTCCACGAGCGTCTGTCGATGTATAAGCGCTTTGCTGGGACAAACGACTTCTCTGAACTTATGGGATTGCGTGAAGAACTAGTTGATCGCTATGGTGATTTACCTGACCAGGCCAAATCCCTTTATGAAACCCATCGCTTACGCCTCGAGATGGTCGGCTTTGGCATTAAAAAGATCGATGCCAGTCCGATATCTATTCAGATTCAGTTCATTCCTAATCCTCCAATAGACCCGATGAAGATTATTCAACTGATCCAATCATCAAAATATATACAACTGAACGGTCAAGATAAGTTAAAAATTCTCCCCCAAAAAGAAAAAGATTTTGAGAAACTAGAGCAACGTTTAGAGCATATTCGTAAAATTCTGAGAAGCTTGAATGCATCTGCCATGCTCAATACTGCTCAAGCCAATTAATTATTACTTACTACCCATGTCTACTCACCTCAAACTTGTCGCTCTTGCTAACACTGCAATCCCCGCAGAATTAAACGTCGCATTTGCTGAGCATGCAAAAGTCTTAGGCATTGCAATTACCAAGGAGGGTGTAGAGAATACGCACTCGAAATACTTCACTGCTCGCTGGACTTGTTCACAAGTCTTAATGCCTGAAGCCAAGGTTGCCATGCGTGATATAGCTGCAGCACACGACACGGATTTAGCTTTTCTTTCACCCGGATTTAAGCCGGATACAGTGAAAGTACTAGCCATGGATATGGACTCCACTCTCATTAACATTGAGTGCATTGATGAGATTGCCGACTTTACTGGCAAGAAAGCAGCTGTTTCAGAAATCACTGAAGCCACCATGCGTGGCGAAATTAAAGACTTTAAAGAAAGCTTGCGTAGGCGCGTAGCCCTCTTAGGCGGGGTATCTGCTGGTGTACTCGATTCGGTCTATAAAGAACGTTTACGCCTCAACCCTGGCGCTGCTAAATTACTGGCAGGAGCAAATGCTCAGGGACTTTATACGCTTCTAGTGTCTGGCGGTTTTACCTTCTTTACTGAAAAGCTCCAGCAAGAGTTGGGCTTCAAGCAAACCCAAGCCAATACTTTGGAAATCATTGATGGCAAGCTGACAGGTAAAGTTATTGGAGATATTGTTGATGGCGCTGCTAAGAATGTCTATCTACAAAAAGCATGTTCTCTAATGAATTGCGAAAAGGAGAAGTCCATCACCATGGGTGACGGATCGAACGATCTACCAATGATGCATGGCTCTGGAATCAGTATTGCCTATAGAGCAAAGCCGATTGTTAAAGAAAAAGCCGACGCGGCTTTTGACAGAGTCGGCTTGGATGCTGCTTTACTGCTAATTGCTTAAATCACTTGAAATTAGGCTTTTTCAGCAAATGTTAGCTACTTAGAGACGCTCAAAAATAGTTGCGATACCTTGTCCGCCACCAATACACATGGTAACCAAGGCGTATTTACCTTGAACACGATGTAACTCATGGATAGCTTTAGTAGCAATTGCGGCACCAGAACAACCGATTGGGTGACCCAGTGCAATCGCTCCACCATTCACGTTAGTCTTGGCTGGATCTAAACCCAAACCTTTAGTGACGGCCAATGCCTGAGCAGCAAACGCTTCGTTAGATTCGATCACATCGATTTGATCCAATTTCAGTCCAGCGCGCTCAAGAGCAATCTTGGTTGCAGGGATTGGCCCCTCACCCATGATGTGATTGGGAACGCCAGCAATAGCATAAGAAACCAAACGGGCGATTGGCTTATGGCCAGCCTTCTTCGCTGCTTCAGCATCCGCCAGCACAAAGAATGCTGCACCATCATTAATACCTGATGCATTACCTGCAGTAACGCTACCGCCCTCTTTTTTGAAGACTGCTTTCATCTTCGCTAAGGTTTCCATAGTGGTTTCTGGCTTGCAATGTTCGTCTGTATCGAACACCACATCGCCCTTGCGAGTTTTGATGGTGATTGGAACAATCTGAGATTTGAAACGACCTTCTTTAATGGCGTGTGCCGCACGACGATGGGACTCTACTGCGAGAGCGTCTTGCTCTTCACGGGTGAGCTTCCACTTTTCAACCAGGTTCTCAGCTGTAACACCCATATGTCCAACACCAAATGGATCAGTCAGAACCGATACCATCAAGTCGATCATTTTGGTATCACCCATGCGCGCACCACTTCGCATTGCTGGTGAACCATACATGCCACGTGACATCACTTCGACGCCACCACCAATACCGTAATCACAGTCACCCAACATAATGGCTTGGGCTGTAGTCACAATCGCTTGTAAGCCAGAGCTGCACAAACGATTCAAAGCCATCGCAACAGATTCCATTGGCAGACCAGCCTGGATGGAGGCTACGCGAGCAACATAGGCGTAACGGTTGTCAGTAGGGATCGTGTTACCTACTGTGATGTAATTAATTAATGCTGGATCAACTCCAGAGCGCGCAACGGCCTCCTTCATCACAATACCGCCGAGCTCACTTGGCTCAAGACTGCTGAGCGACCCATTAAAGGCTCCAATTGCAGAACGTACAGCACTTAAAACGACGACATCACGACTCATAACAATCCCCTTTACGATACCTATAAAGCAAAATAACGGCTCCATTCAAGAGCCAAAACACTAATTTTATTCTAATGGTCAAGTTTCGGCTATTAGGTCATGCCCTTGGGAGTTAATCACCAGTACCTTGATAATTTCACCAGCTCGGTAGCGCTTGGATGGCTTACTTGGAGGTAAAACCCTCACCAAGCCATCAATTTCAGGAGCATCGCCAATAGTACGTCCCACTGCACCTGAATCATCCACCCGATCAATGATGACCTGAATACGCTTGCCTATTTTTCTTGCAAGTCGTTTAGTCGAGATTTCCTCAGCTTTAGCCATGAAACGAGCACGACGCTCTTCTCGCAATTCATCCGGAATTGGATTATCCAAAGCATTGGCAGTCGCTCCATCAACCGGCGAATAGGCAAAACAGCCCGCGCGATCAATTTGAGCGTCATCGAGGAAATTCAATAAGTGCAAAAACTCCTCTTCAGTTTCACCAGGGAAGCCCGCGATAAAGGTGCTCCGAATTACCAAGTCAGGGCAAGCAGCTCGCCATGCCTGAATGCGCTCTAAATTCTTTTCGCCGCTGGCAGGGCGTTTCATACGCTTAAGGACATCTGGATGCGAGTGTTGCAAAGGAATATCCAAATAAGGAAGTACGCCAAAACCGTGATCAGCAAACTCGGTCATTAAAGGCAAGACATTATCGACATGTGGATATGGATAAACATAATGCAGGCGCACCCAAGCTTGATGCTCTCTCGCAATTTGGTTTAAGGCGTTTACCAAATCAAACATTCTCGTCTTAACAGGTTTGCCATCCCAAAAGCCAGTGCGATATTGAATATCAACGCCATAGGCACTCGTATCTTGGGAAACAACCAGCAACTCTTTTACGCCTGACTCAAATAATTTTTTTGCCTCTAGCAAGACTTCACCAATCGGACGTGAAACTAAATCACCGCGCATGCTTGGGATAATGCAGAAAGTACAGCGGTGATTACATCCCTCAGATATTTTTAAGTACGCATAATGTTTTGGTGTGAGCTTAACGCCAATTGGTGGCAGCAAATCAGTAAAGGGATCATGCGGCTTTGGGAGATGCAAATGAATGGCCTGCATTACCTCTTGCGTGGCATGTGGCCCAGTAACAGCGAGGACTTTAGGGTGAATGCTTTGAATGAGATCGCTACCGTCTGCATTTTTTCGGGCACCTAAGCAACCCGTCACAATCACC
>CANGWT010000066.1 GCA_947457745.1 Burkholderiaceae bacterium
ATCTTCCACTTGCTCTTGAGAGAGGCGGCCATTTTGCAGGACGAACAAGTTGATCATGGTGAACTCCTAAGGAATGGTCGCTAGTTTATCCTATAGCTCATGACAGTTTGACTAAAATAAGCTTAATCCCAATGAACTCTAGCCCAAATACCTTTACCCAGCAACTCCAGTCTGCATGGGCTTCCCAAGGCAGCATGTTGTGTGTGGGCTTTGACCCAGACCCCAAGCGTTTGCCTGCTGTATTTCAAGGTAAACCTGAGGGGATTTTTGAATTCTGCCGTGAGATCGCTGATGCTACTGCGGATACCGTCTGCGCCTTTAAGTCCCAGTTCGCTTACTTTGCCTCCCAAAGAGCCGAAGCTCAACTAGAAAAACTCACTCGCTACCTTAAAGATAAATATCCCCACATTCCTGTCATCCTAGATTCCAAACGTGGGGATATCGGCAGCACAGCCGACCACTACGCTTTAGAAGCTTTTGAACGCTATGGCGCCGATGCGGTCACTGTGAACCCGTATATGGGTTTTGACACCATCGAGCCTTATCTAAAACATGCTGGAAAAGGCGTGATTGTTTTATGTCGCACCTCAAACCCCGGGGGCTCTGACCTTCAATTCTTGAATGTGTCGCCGAATGGCGAGCCCCTGTATCTGCATCTTGCCAAGCTGGTGGCACAAGAGTGGAATACCTCTGGACAAATTAGCCTCGTAGTTGGCGCAACTTTCCCCGAGGAAATTGCTAGGGTGCGAGCCATTGTGGGTGAGATGCCCTTACTCATTCCCGGCATTGGTGCTCAAGGCGGAGATATCGATGCGACGGTGAAAGCAGGTAGCATCCCTAATCAGCCAGGTACAGGCATGATGATCAACTCCTCTAGAGCCATCTTGTATGCCAGCTCTGACAATAATTTTGCTGAAGCTGCCAGACAGGCGGCTATCACCACGAGAGATGCTCTAAGAGCTGCGGCCAGCAGATAAAAGGGTTCTACAGAATTAACGGGCTTTTGGCTTCTGAATAGGTCCTAAAGCTACCCTATCCATATTTTCTAGAATAAAGTCTTGCCGTGTGGGGAAGTGAATATTAGCCTTACGGCAGTACCGTACTTTGTCAAAACACTTCGGCGCAGGTAATGCTGAGGCTAATGCTGCTGCCTGTTCTCGATTAAGTAATGCCGGCTTAATTCCATAGTAATGCTGAGATGCTGCGCCAATACCAAAGATGCTCTCGCCCCACTCTACCGAGTTCAAATAGATTTCATAAAGGCGTTGCTTAGGAAGCATTGCCTCCAAGAGACCCGTAATGATGAGCTCTTGAGCTTTGCGAAAATAATTCTGCTCAGAAGAAAGAAAAAGATTCTTTGCTAGCTGCTGTGTAATCGTAGATCCGCCACGCAAAGCGGTTTTAGATTTACCACTACCTTGTTGATTGAGTTGTGAGTTTTTAGTCCAAGCTTTTTTCATATCCTCAACCCGTACGCCCATATGCTGGAAAAAGATATCATCCTCACTCACTAAAACAGCACGTTTGAGATTGCTAGAGATTTTGTCGTACGGAACCCAAGTTGACTGCACCGGGCAAGACCAAGACAGACCGCAAAGGCGCCAGCGTTCAGCCCTCTGAAATGCAGTACTACTAGGGTCCAGCACTACCCACAATCCAATCTGAATGACAAAGTACATTTGCATGGCAATAAAACCACCCAGTAAACACTTCAGAAGGTAAGAAAGCCAGCGCATCAAAGCTCAGCTAAAGACTAAGAATGACGAAGTTCTGCCAATACAGCACGAGAATCAATCGCGTCAGCAAGCTGGGTACCACGCCAAATTAAGAAAGCATCTGCAGCTTGCTCCACCAACATACCTAAGCCATCACTGACCCGTGCACCGCGGTGCAATGCTTGCTGCATCAAGGCAGTGACTTTGCCGTAAACCATATCGTAGGCAAAAGACTTTGGAGTAAATACATTACTTGCTGCGGTATCGCTAATCGGTGATGCATCAGATAAGCCAGCAGCAGTGGCATTAATAATGAGATCAAAAGGAGATATGGTCTTACTTGCATCTTCCAGCTCGTTCACAGTCACTACCGTCAATATAACTTGTAGGGAGTGAGCCAAATCACTAAATAGTTGAACCAAATCTTCGGCCTTAGCATTGGATCGATTAGCAATGATTAGCTCTTTGGGTGATTGCTCTAATAAGGGGCCAAGCACTCCGCGCGAAGCGCCACCCGCCCCCAATAATAAAATTCGGGAGCCTTGAATCTGAATGCCCTGCGCCAATAAGTCTCTGACTAAGCCAGCGCCATCTGTGTTGTCACCAAAGATTTTTCCATCTTCAATACGTAAAGTATTTACAGCACCAGCGAGTTGCGCACGCGGTGTTAAGACATCTGCAAGAACTTTGGCGTCCAATTTAAATGGCACGGTGACATTCATACCTTTGCCACCAGTAGCAAAGAAATTTTGCGCAGCGGTTTTGAATTCGCCAAGAGCGGGCTGTAAACATCCGTAGTACATTTTCTGACTGGACTGCTCAGCAAATCGTTTATGAATAGCGGGCGATTTACTATGTGAGATCGGATTACCGGCGACCGCATAAACATCCACACCTGGAAATTGGGTGGGATCGGTATGCAACTCAACGGAAGTAGCGTGACTCATAGTGACTACAGGATAAGCGAAATTGAGCAATGCCTATGAAATTAAGGACGCAAATCTAAGCGATCAGATCCTTCTCGCGTGAAATCAAAAGTGGAAACCCAATCCAAGATATCAATCTGATTGCGCATTTCCACCGGGAAGACTCCAAAGGGAGCGGAAGCGCGGATAATTGCCAGAGCCTGGCGATCTAACTCAGGGTTACCAGAGCTTCGCCCAATACTCAAACCATCCTTACCTTGAGCATCATTGGCAATGCGCCCTTGAGAATCTACGCTCACCACAATGACCAAACTTCCGTACAAAGGTCTACCGTTAGCCCGCGGAAAAAATGCACTACCATGAGCCTCTATCTTTTGACGCATGGCATCGTAATACTGCGCAAATACAACCGCTTTTGTACTGGCCCCGGTCAAAACCTTACGACGAGGCTCGCGACCATTAACCTGCAAACGCTTCGCTAGCTCAGCCTCTAAAGAGTTCAGTTGGGATGTCGCCTTTTTCTCATCTCCACTTTTACGACCACCCGACAGCGCTCGATCCTCTTCGAGCTTGGCCAGCATTTGTTTTTGTTGTTTTTCCAAAACCTCAAGACGGGCATCTGCACCGAGTCTTGCTCGGTGGAGTGCGCTCGCATCTTGATCGGAGGTATTACCACCTCCATGAAAATCGGCTTGCGCTAATTTATTGGCTTGCTTGGGTGCAACTTGATTGCTGGCATTCACGAGGACTACGCTGAGCGGCGTATTTAGACGGCGATTCTCTATCTCTCCAATGCCCCATCGGAAGGATAGAAAAATGAGGTGAGCCAAAATCGAAAGACCTAGCGCGTAACTAAATGGGTAGCGTCGCCAACCAGTATCTAAACGCCCTACTAACTGAGTTAACTTAGGCGGGACTTGCATCACTCTCAGGAACTTCTGGGGTTTCTATATGGAGTACTCGAACCCCAGCAGTGAGTTGCAAGAGGTCTACATCAGCAACACTCACTTCAGCTCGAGTCATACGTGGATGAGTCGCCAACTCGGGAACTGGAAGATGTAACGGGACAGGCTCCACTCGGGACATACCTTCTTTGAGATGTCTCACAAAGACTTGCCTAGGTAGCTCGTCTTGAGTAATCCAGCGTAAGCACCAATACTTCTCAAGACGATCTTGGTATTCGCTATAAGCGGAATAACAAGCCTCGAAGTCAGCCGCAATGCCCATCAAGGCAGCATCTCGCGGCGGAAACGGTGCCACCATCTTGGCGGTAATACCATGTTTGGCGATAGCAATAAGTTGCCATTGATTCACTAAATCTGAATAGCGACGAAGCGGTGAAGTACACCAGGCGTAGAAATCTAAGCCCAATCCTTCATGAGGACCAGGTGTCGTCTGCATACGTGTACGCAATGGGCCCCAACCTTTTTGAGTCCGGAACAAGCCGGGTATTCCATGATCTGCCAGCAAGCGTCCTGAAGCACTATTGCAATAAATCATCCACTCAGCAACGATGGTATCAAGAATAGAACCACGTTGGCGAGGGGTGATCTCGACTCGTTGTGCACCATCAACTTCTTTGATTTGAAAATGAAAGTCTCTCGCTAAGGCATTAGGATCTAATACCCCCAGCTGCTCGGCGCGCAATCCATTGGCCACGCGCTGCTCTTGGCGACCCGCATGTAATAACTTTGCTGCGGCCCACAAAACACTGAGCTCTTGACGATAAGCGTAGCCAGCAGATTGATTAGCCAAACTTTCTTCTGTAACCAGATGCTCTAAATTTTCCAAGCGAAGATTTGCTCCCATCGGAACTATCTCGGCACGCAACTGCAAGGAGTCTTTGTCTACCACACCAACTGAGTCGATATCAACATAGATTGATAAAGCCGGACGATCAGCGCCCTCATCTAATGAGAACTGTGTAATCACCGAATCGGGCAGCATCGTAATTTTGTCGCCAGGAAAATACACCGTAGACATACGACTACGCGCGACCTTATCCAAAGCGTCATCCTTAGTGATCACCAAGCCAGGAGCCGCAATATGAATACCAATACGATGTCCGCCACCCTCGAGCGCAGTGACCGATAAAGCATCATCAATCTCAGTAGTACCTGAATCATCAATCGAAAAAGCAGTCACATCGGCCAAGGGTAATTCTGAAATAGCAGCATCTAACGCAGCTTGATCAAGCACCAAACTTTGGTCATGTGCAGCACCTTGAGGAAAGTAGGCTTTTAAGAACATACTTTGGTGATATTGCAAAGGTGAATTAATCGCACCGCAGCGGATCATCAACTGAGCAGGCGATTCTCCTGACTCAGTACAAGCAGCAATCAGTGCTTTGTAAGCAGAAGTATTTTTATCGGGAGAAAATAAAAGTTGATTTGCCTGAGACTTGAGTGCTTCAGGAAAAACGCCAGCCACCAGCTCTTGTTGCCATGCGGCTTGCTGCTCCAGTTCTTTTTGCTTGCGCTCGAGCGCAGCCAAACCAGCCTGCAGTTGCTCTAGTGGTGCCCTTTGAAAACGTCCGCGCCCTTTACGACGGAAAAATACTGGCGCCCCCTGCAAGGAAATGGCTAATGCCGTCTGCTGAGGGATGCTTGCTTGTGCACCAAAGTACTCTTGAGCAACATCCACCAAACCAAACTCTTCATCAGGTGCGCAGTCCCATAGAAATTGCAGATCAATCTCTTTAGATAAAGCATTCGCCTCATCCATCAATGCTTGTGGTTCTGGCTTTTCAAAACGTAGCCAGACTTCTTTAGCCTTTAGCTTAATCTTTTTCCCAGAAAGGCTATTTGCTTGCCAAGACTCTGCATCTCCAGCGCCCGCAGCAGACTGAACCGTAGCGACCTTGATGTCGCCACCCTCTTCATATAAAAGATGCATGCTTAGAGTGAGATCCCGCCACTGGCCTCAAGTGCAACACCGTTCACATAGCTAGCCTCATCGCTTGCTAAGAATAAATAGACGTTCGCCATTTCTTCAGGAGTGCCTAAGCGACCGAGCCAACTGCGCCTCTCAATATCTTTCAAAATATTTTCTGGCATGGCTTTGACCATCTCAGTAGCAATAAAGCCTGGGCAAACTGCATTTACCCGAATACCTTTTGGACCTAATTCACGCGCCCAGGTTTTAGTGAAGCCAATCACACCAAACTTAGTGGCTGAATAATTTGTCTGGCCAAAGTTTCCATAGATACCGACAACGCTGGAGGCATTGACGACAGCACCTTTACCAGCCTCCAGCATATGTGGGACGACCAACTGGGTGCAATTGAAAACACCCTTCAAATTGACATCAATCACTCTATCAAATTGTGCTTCAGTCATTTTGACTAAGCGGGCATCTTGAGTAATGCCTGCATTATTAATCAAGATATCAATACGTCCATGATGTTGCATGATTTGATCAACGGCCGCTTCAATACTTGCACGATCAGTCACGTTCATGACATAGGCTTCTGAGTACGGAATCAGATCTGTAGCAGCCTTAAGCGCCTCGGGATTCACATCCGCAATCATGACCTTAGCACCCTCTTGCGCAAATCGCTGCGCTGTTGCAAAGCCAATACCTTTCGCAGCACCAGTAATGATGGCGACCTTATCTTTTAATCTCATTCTGTCTACTCTGCTTTCTCTTGTATTGCAGTCAATATTTTGTGATGCACGCCACCAAAGCCGCCGTTACTCATCACCAGAATGTGATCACCAGGCTTCGCTTCATTTGCAACGGCCTTAACCAAAGCAGATAAATCATCAAAGGCTGCAGCACGATCGTCACCCTTTGTATTTAATGGGGCTAAGACTTCATTTAAATCCCAACCCAAGGAATCTTTGCCAGTACTAGCACCATAAGCAAAAATCTTGTCGGCTGCCTCCAGACTATTAGGTAGCTGGGCTTTCATCACCCCTAGCTTCATCGTATTAGAGCGGGGCTCTAATACAGCCAAAATTCTTGACTGCCCTACGCGACGACGAAGACCATCTACCGTGGTAATAATTGCGGTTGGGTGATGTGCAAAGTCATCATAGACGGTCACCTCATTCGCCACACCAATTGTTTCTAAACGACGCTTCACATTTTTGAACTCAGCTAAAGCGCAAGCAGCATTAGCTGGTGAAATACCAATATGATTTGCAGAGGCAATAGCTGCTAGCGCATTGAGTTGATTGTGACGACCCATGACCCCAGAGTCTGGATCCCATGTCACAGTTGCAACTTGCTCACCCTCTTGCAAAACAATAAAGCCATCAGCCTCTTGAGAGATCAAAGACCAAGCATTGTGTTTGTCTTGGCCAAACTTTTCAACAGGAGCCCAAGCGCCTCTTGCAACAACTCTTTCTAAAGCGGACTCTTCGCCATTAACTACAACGAGACCATTGCCTGGCACGGTTCGCACTAAATGATGAAACTGCGTTTCAATTGCAGCAAGATCAGTAAAAATATCGGCGTGATCAAACTCGAGGTTGTTTAATAAAGCAGTACGCGGACGATAATGAACAAACTTACTGCGCTTATCAAAAAACGCCGTGTCGTATTCATCCGCTTCAATAACAAAATACTGACTTTCACCCAAGCGGGCGGATACAGTGAAATTCAATGGTACTCCGCCAATTAAGTAACCCGGCTTGTAATCATTGAACTCCAAAATCCAGGCCAACATAGCAGAAGTCGTTGTTTTACCGTGCGTACCAGCAACTGCCAATACATGCCTACCAAAAAGCACTTGCTCGCCTAGCCATTGAGGCCCAGAGGTGTATGGAAGACCTTGATTAAGGATGGCCTCCATCAATGGATTGCCACGTGAAACAACATTGCCGATCACAAACAAATCGGGCATCGTCTCAAACTGTAATAATTGGTCGGGCGAGAACCCCTCAATGAGCTCAATACCCTGCGCCTCAAGCTGCGTGCTCATTGGTGGATATACGTTGGCATCACAGCCAGTAACACGATGTCCGGCCTGCCGAGCGATTGCGGCAATGCCGCCCATGAAAGTACCGCAAATGCCCAAGATATGAATATGCATTGGGGAATTTTAGCTAAGGAGCAGCAATGAACCGAAGACAGTGGATTAGCATCATTGGAATTAGTCTCGTAGCCCTGGCTGCAGGAGTCCTGACTTCTCAATGGATCTACAGGGCAGGGTTGGCAGATGACCCTGCTATTAAAGCCTTTTTTGCTAACCCATGGCAAACACCCGATGGAAAATCAGTCGACACCAAAGAATGGCGCGGAAAAGTCTTGATTGTGAACTTTTGGGCCTCTTGGTGCCCTCCCTGCGTTGAAGAAATGCCCACTTTGGACAAATTACAGCAAGAGTTCAAAGCGCAAAATGTCTTATTTGTCGGCATTGGCATCGATTCACCATCTAATATTCGTCAATTCCTAGAAAAAACCCCAGTTTCTTATCCGATTGTGATCGGTGGACTTGAGGGCAGCAATATCTCGAAGCAGATGGGGAATGCCCAAGGAGCACTTCCTTACACCGTCATCATCAATACCCAGGGCAAGGCGACTAGTAGCAAATTAGGAAAGATAAGCGAAGAAGAGCTCAAAAGTGCAATTAAATCAGCTTTATAAGACTTTTTAGATGATCTTTGTAATTACTCTATAGGTCAAAATTAGCAGTTTCTGAGCTAAATATTGCAATATTTACGCTTCAAATCTTAAAAA
>CANGWT010000067.1 GCA_947457745.1 Burkholderiaceae bacterium
GAAAGAAGGCCGGTAATCAGAATTTTTTTGCCAGCGAGAAAGCCCATATAGTGTCCTTTGCTTCAAATATGATTTGCTATCTACAATTGTTGCATATATGCCCATGTTCTCCGCCATCCGCCTAATCCTCACTTTGCCGCTCTTAGCCCTTCTGGCTGGGGTGGTGCTTAATTCGGCTCATGGTGCGCAGGGGATCGCTCAATACGGTAAACCTAAATACGCTGATGGATTTAGCCATTTTGAATACGTTAATCCCCAGGCACCCAGGGGTGGCACTTTAACTTTGCCTAACCCCGATCGCCGTACGAGCTTTGATAAATTCAATCCATTTACGCTGCGTGGGGTGACTGCGCCCGGTATTGCTCAGCTGATGTTTGAGTCTTTAGCGGTAGGTAGTGCGGATGAGGTCTCTAGTGCCTATGGTTTGATTGCGGAAGATATTGCAGTGGCGCCCGACAGGATGTCGGTGCTGTTTCGGATTCGTCCTGAGGCAAAGTTTTCAGATGGCAATGCTATTTTGGCTAGCGATGTAAAGCACAGCTTCGATACCTTAATGAGCTCACTTGCCAATCCACAATTTAAAACGGTGTATGCCGATGTGAAGCAGGCAGTAGTCGTGTCAGATCGCGTGATCCGCTTCGACTTCAAGAACCGCAATCCTGAATTACCGGTGATGGTGGGAACTTTGCCTGTGTTCTCTCGCAACTGGGGTAAGAAACCCGATGGCACCATTACCCCATTTGATAAGTTGACTTTTGAGCACCCGATAGCAAGTGGCCCGTATGTAATTGAGTCTTATAAAGCTGGCAAGACCATGATCTTTAAGCGTAACCCCAGCTACTGGGCTGATCAAGGTGGTAAGCCACTCAATGTCCGTGTCGGTTTTTACAACTTTGATCGCGTGAACTATAAACTCTATAGCGATGACGCTGTTCGTCTAGAAGCCTTTAAGGCGGGGGAGTTTGACGCATTGGTGGAGTACCGCGCGAAGAATTGGGCTAAGAGTTATGTGGGTCCCAGATTTAATGATGGCACCTTAGAGAAGAAAGCCTTTCTAAATCACAATGGCGCAGGCATGCAAGGTTTTGCAATGAATGTACGTCGACCAATTTTTCAGGATCCACGTGTGCGACAAGCTTTAGGTTATGCCCTTGACTTTGAGTGGTTAAACCGCCAACTCTTCTTTGAGCAATACAGTCGCATTAATAGTTACTTTACAAATAGTGATCTGAGTGCCAATTTTGATGGCCCTCGTAAGCCCACTGAAGCGGAATTGAAATTACTGAAGCCCCTGAAAGCGCAATACCCTAAATGGGTGCCTGATGCCGTCTTTGATGCAATGCCGGCCGCACCCTCAACTGCTTCGCCCGATAGCTTGCGCCAGAACTTGCGCAAAGCACGTGATTTATTGGCTCAGGCTGGTTGGCAATACCGCGATGGTGCCTTGCGTAATATGCAGGGTGAGCCTTTTCGATTTGAAATGGTTGAGGATGGCCCATTTTTCTTGAGAGTGATTTCATCTTACGTTCGCAATTTGGAGAAGTTGGGTATTCAGGTGGATATTCGGACCAGTGACTTTGCTTTACATCAGAAACGCATGGATGAATACGATTTCGACATGACGACCATTCGTTTCCCTGATTCACAAAGTCCTGGCAACGAATTGTGGGATCGCTTTGGTAGTCAGGCCGCAAAAGAAAAAGGCTCTGACAATGTGATTGGAGTCCAATCCCCTGTGGTTGATGCTTTAGTGGATGCAGTTGTCAAAGCTCAAACGCGTGAAGAGTTGCGTGCAGCCACCAGAGCTTTAGATCGAGTTCTTTGGAATAGTTACTACGTTATTCCTCAGTGGTACAACCCGACACACCGAATCGCGTATCGTAAGGAGATGCGCTATCCAGAACCACCTCTGTATTACACCGCTGAATCTTGGATTCTGCTCAATTGGTGGAAAGAGGGGGCGCGCTAATGCAGGGGCAAATGTGGTCATATATTTTCAAGCGCGTGCTCTTGATGATTCCTACCTTGTTAGGTGTTTTGACTCTGACTTTTGCTGTGGTGCAATTTGTTCCGGGTGGCCCAGTTGAGCAACTGATGCTAGAGCTCAAAGGTAAGGGCGATGCAGCTGTGAGTGGAGCGGAGTCTTCTGGTGGTGGTAGCAACTATCGCGGCCGCCAAGGAGTGGATGCGGAGCGCTTAGCTGAGGTGAAGGCTTTATATGGTTTTGATAAGCCGCCAGTAGAGCGCTATTTCATGATGCTTAAGCGTTTTGCGCAATTTGATTTGGGCCAGAGCTACTACCAACACCAAAGTGTTTGGCAGTTGGTGGTTTCTAAATTACCTGTGTCTATCAGCATTGGTTTATGGACCTTCTTTCTCACGTATTTAGTATCGATACCCTTAGGTATAGCTAAGGCAGTCAGAGATGGATCTCGCTTTGATGCAGTGACGAGTACGATGATTCTGGTGGGCTATGCTATTCCAGGTTTTGTGTTGGGCGTTCTTTTGCTCGTCATTTTTGGGGGCGGTAGTTTCTTGCAGATATTCCCCTTACGTGGTCTCACTTCAGATAACTGGAGTGAGCTCAGCATGATGGGCAAGGTAATGGATTATTTATGGCATTTAGTTTTGCCAATTACCGCTTCAGTTTTAGGTAGCTTTGCCGTGATCACTATGCTGACTAAAAACTCCTTCTTAGAGGAGATCCGTAAACAGTATGTATTGACTGCGAGAGCCAAAGGTCTCACCGAGAAACAAGTTCTGTGGAAGCATGTGTTCCGCAATGCGCTCCTGCCCTTAGTGACTGGATTTCCAGCGGCGTTTATTGGCGCCTTTTTTACGGGCTCGTTACTGATCGAAACCTTATTTTCTTTAGATGGGCTTGGCTTACTTTCCTATGAGTCCGTCATGCGACGTGACTACCCAGTAGTTTTCGGAACACTCTATCTCTTTACACTGATTGGCTTGTTTACCAAGTTGATTTCGGATCTCTGCTATGTCTACATTGACCCGCGTATCCAATTTGGTGCGGGAGGTGGCTCATGAGTCGCTGGCATCGATTTAAAAATAGTCGCATGGGTTACGCCAGCCTTTGGATCTTCATGATCCTATTTGGTCTCTCCATGGGCGCAGAGCTGATTGCGAATGACAAACCCCTCCTTATTCGCTACGAAGGAAAATTGTATTTTCCAATTGTGAAGTCACAACCAGAAAGAGTGTTTGGTGGTGACTTTGCGACGCCAACTGATTTTTTAGATCCGGATATTCGTCACAACATTACTAGTAATGGTAATTGGGCAATTTATCCGCCAATCCCCTATAGCTATGAAACGCTCAATTATTTCTCAAAAGCGCCTAATCCTGCACCACCATCGTTTGATAACTGGTTAGGTACTGATGATCGTGGACGTGATGTCTTATCTCGTTTAATTTATGGCTTTCGTCTATCGATTTTGTTTGGCTTGGCGCTCACCATTGTTGGCGTAAGCGTGGGCATCATCACCGGCTCTTTAATGGGATTCTTTGGCGGTAAGTTTGATCTGGTTTCTCAGCGTTTAATTGAGATTTGGTCGGCGATGCCAGAGCTATATTTACTCATCATCTTTGCCTCCATCTTTAACCCGAGCATTTGGCTCCTGATTATTTTGCTAGCAGCATTTGGTTGGATGGGTTTATCTGATTATGTGCGTGCAGAGTTTTTCCGTAATCGCGCATTAGAGTATGTTCGCGCAGCCCGAGCATTGGGCTTAACAAATCTTCAAATCATGCGCCGTCATATCTTGCCGAATAGTTTGACGCCCATCATTACCTTTCTACCCTTCAGAATGAGTGCAGCGATTTTGTCACTCACCAGTTTAGATTTCTTGGGTTTGGGTGTGCCACCAGGAACGCCGAGTCTTGGTGAATTACTCTCTCAAGGAAAAAGTAATTTAGATGCGTGGTGGATTTCACTATCAACCTTTGTTGTTTTGGTAGCGACCTTACTCTTACTCACTTTTATGGGTGAGGCCTTACGCGACGCCTTTGATTCTCGTAAGTCAGGCGCGATGAGTGGAGTTCGCTCATGAGTTCCGTGAAAAGTGCAGATCCACTCCTGCGCTATGAAGATTTCTCAATTTCTTTTGGTTCGGGTCGGCGTGAAAAATTTGCCGTGAGCCATCTTGATCTAGAGATTGGGGTGGGTGAGCGCGTTGCCCTAGTTGGAGAGTCTGGTTCTGGCAAGACGCTGACTGCCTTAGCGCCACTTCGTCTTGAGCCAGAGGGCGCAAAAACATCCGGTCGAATTTTGTGGAGTGGCAAGAGCGCAGATGCAAGTAATCCGTTATTAAATTTACTGGATCTACCAATACAAGCTATTCGTGAAATTCGTGGCCGTGAGATTGCCATGGTCTTTCAGGAGCCGATGACTGCGCTCAATCCTTTGTTTACTATCGGCAATCAAATTGTTGAGGCAGTGCAGATATATGAACCATTGATCTCTAAGGCCGATGGGATTTCTGCTGCAATTGAGTTACTCAAGAAAACCGGCATTCCTGAGCCAGAGAAACGCTTTTATTCTTATCCTCACCAGTTATCAGGTGGGCAGCGTCAACGCGCGATGATTGCCATGGCATTGGCGTGTAAGCCTAGATTACTTATTGCAGATGAGCCTACTACCGCTCTGGACGTTAGCTTGCGTTTGCAAATATTAGATTTGCTCAAAGAGTTACAGGAAGAGTCTAAGGATCATGGCGGCATGGCGATCCTTTTGATTACTCATGATCTCAATTTAGTTAAGCATTTTGCTCAGCGCGTTGCGGTTCTCAATCAGGGCAATCTGATGGAGGTGGGACCTACAAAGCAAGTCTTTGAGCATCCTGATAACGCGTATACAAAAGCTTTAGTTAATAGCGCGCCAGTCCGCGCTTTAGCGCCAGTAATGCCTTTGGCGCCAGTCTTATTGAAGACAGAGAATTTATCTGTTTCTTATCCAGGTACAGAGTCCACCTCTTGGTTTAAAAAATCTCCGCGCAGTCAAGTGCTGCGTAAGGTCGGCTTTGAGCTGAAGCAGGGGCAGACTATCGGCGTGATCGGGGAGTCTGGTTCAGGTAAGACCACCCTAGGTATGGCAGTCTTAGGTTTGCTGGGCGATTCTGCAGCAGAGATCACGGGCATAGTTGATGTACTTGGTAAGGATTGGCAAAAGTTAAAACCAGCAGAGCGCCGGGCTATGCGCTCTAGTTTGCAGGTGATTTTCCAAGATCCGTTTGGTTCGCTTTCCCCGCGCATGAATGTGATGCAAATTGTCTCAGAGGGTTTGGATGTGCACTTTCCGAATTTGTCTGCAGCGGAGCGAGAGTCCCGCGTTCTCGATATTTTGCGAGAAGTGGGAATGGATCGTTCCGCTCTCACACGTTATCCCCATGAATTTTCTGGTGGTCAGAGGCAGCGCATTGCGATTGCTCGTGCTTTGATTTTGAAGCCGCAGATTTTGGTGTTGGATGAGCCAACTTCAGCATTAGATGTATCGATTCAAAAGCAGGTACTCTCTTTGCTGGCTGAGCTCCAGAAAAAATATAACTTGGCCTATTTGATGATTAGTCATGATCTGGCGGTTATCAGAGCCATGTCGCATGAGGTGATAGTGCTCAAAGCAGGCAAGGTGGTAGAGTTCGGTGACACCGAGACCCTCATTAAGTACCCTCGTCAGACTTACACCAAGGAGCTTTTTGCAGCTGCCGAGCTGAGCTAAGACCTTGGTTAAATAGGCTCTAGAAGGCGCTAAAGTGGTGCATTTAAGCCCCATAATGGTAAATATACTATTGAAAACAAAGAGTTATCCCAAGAGCTAGCACTTGGTTAAATAGGTCTTCTTTGTTAGAATGAAATGATGTCCCTCAAAAAAGACCTCCTGCAAGCGCTTGTTAAGCAATTGCCCTTCGTTGCGCTGATTGCAATCACATTGGCCGCCCATCCTGTGCGGGCTGCAGACGCTGTTGCAGATGCCGCAAAAGATATGCCCGCAGAAATTATTAAAGAGATCCCCAAAGAAACCATGTTTCAGGCAGGTATGTCTTACTTCGCTCGCGTTTCAGATCGCTTGGCAGACTCCGTTACCGGCAAATCGGAGGAATTAATTAACCGCGCTATGGAAGTGATTGGCGTGCGTTATCGCTGGGATGCAGAGTTGCCGCAATCTGGTTTGGATGGCAGTAGTTTTGTTGGTTATGTTTTTAAGGACAAATTAGGTTTTTTATTGCCACGTAAATCTACTCAAATGAGTCGTGTTGGTAAACCTATTAACCGTGAAGAATTGCAGCCTGGTGATTTAGTATTTTTCAACACCATGCGTTTAACTTTCTCTCATGTCGGCATATATGTTGGCGACAATAAATTTATCCACTCTCCATCTAAAGGTACCAGCGTTCGCGTAGACGATCTTGGCAGCCTCTACTGGGATAAACGCTTTGATGGCGCTCGCCGGCTAGATGGTAGTGATAACTTGGGCGATGCAGAGCGTCAAGAGTTGCTTAATGAAGTAAATAAGCTCAAGCGCAAGTCTCGTAGCCTTTGATTTTATATCTAGCTAGGCGAGTGTATGCTCCCTTAGCCATTCCTTTAGCGCTAAATCAATCCTAGTTTGCCATCCTGATCCGGATGCTTTAAATGCTTCGACTACGTCGCTAGATAAGCGAATGGTTGTTGAGACTTTCGTTGGTAAAACTTGAGCGCCTCTTAGTTTGCGAGAGGTTAATTTAGCTTGCAGTGACTCTGGTAAATCTTTAAATTTTTTTGACTTTCTAAGCTCTTCAGCTGACCACTCGAAGTTTTCGCCATTAATTTTGGATTTGTTTTTCATATTCAGTGAGCTCCCGCCTATTTGCTTTTCTAAAGCTAATGACTCGTATTCCCTTTTCGGTCTCAGTAAAAAACTAATGTGTGCAATCAACATCGCAAAAAACCGATTGCTCGTATTCTGGTTTCCCCATAGTCTTTTCGTTCATCTACAGAAAATCTCGCGCCCTCAAAATCAAACTCGACAACCTCCTCAAATGAGAGATTGCGTTCTATTCGATTTCTTTTGTTTTTAGAGTCATCATAGCTAATTTCCATTTATCTAATTGTAGTTACAATCAGATATAGGCAAATATACCATGCTTATGAAATGGGGATGTGAGGGGGCTTACTGCTTCAACTTTTCCTTAATTAACACCATTTGCTCCTGTGCAGCAACCTCACCAGCAAGGATGGCAGCATTTCTGGATTTGAAGTCGCCGCTACTCATTTGTTTGAGAAGGGGTGTGATCACAATATCAGCACTTTTGAGCTCGTACTGATTAATACTTCGTTGCATGATGGAGATAGTTTGCTGCATGACGCCAAAGGTTCCGCTGGCATCTTGATGAACAGGCTCTGATGAGATGTTAACCGCAATCACCAGTGTTGCACCCATCTGCCTGGCATAACTGACTGGTACGGGGGCAACTAAGCCGCCGTCAACATATTCTTTGCCGCTGATGATTGCAGGCTGGAATACGCCTGGAACACTGCAGGAGGCGCGTACCGCTAGACCGGTATTGCCGGAGCGAAACAAAATACCTTTGCCTGATTGCAGTTCAGTCGCCACAATTCCCAGAGGTATCCGCATTTGCTCAATAGATTTATTTTGCACTTCACGATTCACCATGTTTTGTAGGGCATCCCCTTTGATGAGGCCGCCAAATCTTCCAGCAAAAGGGAGTCCCCAGTCGGCAATGGTGGCTTCATCAAGGCTTAAGGCAAGTCGATTGAGGTCATTTCCAGTAGCGCCAGAGGCAAGTAGAGCCGCAATAACACTTCCGGCACTACTGCCGACCACGATATCGGGTCGAATGCCTTGCGCCTCTAATGCCTTAATGACGCCCACATGGGCAAAACCTCGGGCGGCACCTGCCCCTAATACAAGGCCAATGACAGGCTTGCGACTACTCATTAAGCTACACCCGCTCAGACTTGAACCCCCAATGAGAGCCCCTAAACTTAGGCTTAAGCCCAGAAAATGACGTCTTGTGACGGCCTCGGGGGATAAAAGAGGGGGTGGGGTTGTAATTTCGTGCATATAGCTATTGTATTGAGCCTCCCTTATAATGTTTGAAGGTGAGCGAATAAGACTTCGTTTCAGCACGGGTAGTTCTCCCATATGCATTTTCGGAGATCATATGCCCGTTGTAGCTAAATAGCGCCACCAGAAAACTACCAACCCATTACTGAAATACATTTTTATAGTCTCATCAGGTCATTGCCTGATAGCCC
>CANGWT010000068.1 GCA_947457745.1 Burkholderiaceae bacterium
CAGCGCTATCTACCAGCAGGTTTCCTAAGGTGGTGTTTTCTAATGTATGCGGAATGATATTGATATTCACGATGCATGCATCAGCCGTATCTTCAGTTTGATTGACAGTTAAAGAAACCCCGTTCACTACGATCGATCCCTTGTACGCCAAGAATGGCGCTAAGGATTTGGGAGCCTTGATCTGCAGTAACCAAGAGCCGTAGGGGTCTTGCGCAACAGCAGAAAAATGCATGACAGTGCCTACGCCATCGACATGACCACTCACCAAATGTCCGCCCAAACGATCATTTAATCGCAGGGCTTTTTCTAGGTTGACTGGGCCGACTTTATCTAAGCCGATAGTCTTGTTCAGTGATTCACGAGAAATGTCGAGAGCAAAGGTATTGGTAGTCAAATCAGTGGCGGTCATACATGCCCCCTGAATGGCAATACTATCGCCCAGTGCCACATCATCGAGATAGCCCGCCGGGACCTCAACCAATAAATGCAATCCATCGCCCTTAACTTGGGCGCTCTTGATTTGTCCTACTGCAGTAATGATTCCAGTAAACATGGGGATATTTTAGGTGGGTTTGGTTTTCTGGAGGCGCACACGCAAATCAGGGCCAAACAGCTCTTGATCCATGAACTGCCAATCTTGACGTTCAGCAAGGGCAGTCAATGGGGAAATATTGACCATCCCAATTCCCTCACCCATAAAAAACGGGGCGTAATAGAGCAACAACTCATTGACGCAGTCTTCTCTTAGTAAGGAGCCGTTTAATTTAAAGCCTGCCTCGATATGGATTTCATTCATGTGACGCTCTTGCGCCAAGTAAGCAAAGAGCTTGGGCAGATCAACCTTGCCATACGCGTTGGCCATCGCAATCACCTGCACACCTACATTCTCAAGCGTCTTTGCCTTAGCCTTGCTCGCCTCAGAATCCAAAGAAGCACAAACCAGGATGACCCCAGATTGCTCCACATTCTTTAAAATATTTGCATCTAGCGGTGTCTCTAATTTTGAGTCAATAATAATTTTCCAAGGTTGGCGCTCTGTTTTGATATCCCTGACATTTAGCGTGGGGTTGTCTTCCTTAACTGTCCCCACTCCGGTCAAGATAGCGCAAGCTTGAGCGCGCCAATGATGGCCATCAGCCCTAGCTAGAGGTCCAGTAATCCATTGGCTTTGACCATGAGGCAAAGCTGTCTTTCCATCTAAGGTACTAGCAATCTTCATGCGAACCCAAGGTAAACCTCTAGTCATCCTAGAAATAAATCCTGGATTGAGCGCCTCAGCCTCGGCTCCCAATAAGCCACAACGTACATCCATGCCAGCCGCTCTTAATCGCTCTAAACCTTTTCCAGCAACTAAGGGGTTGGGGTCAGACATTGCCGCAATTACCATGGCAGGCTTGGCATTAATTAATGCATCGACACAGGGTGGCGTTTTGCCAGTGTGATTGCAAGGCTCTAAGGTAACGTAAACCGTTGAATCCTCAGCCTCAAAGCCATTAGCCTTAGCATCAGCTAGTGCTTGCACCTCTGCGTGAGGGCCGCCTACTCTTTGCGTATGCCCCCGCCCAATCACTTGTCCGTCTTTAACAATGACACAACCCACCCGCGGATTGGGGTTGGATAAATAGAGAGATTTTTGAGCCTCAGCTAAAGCCTGGCTCATAAATTGATGGTCAACTGCGTTGTACATGGGTCTATTAAAACCGATTGTTGGCACAGGCAGCAAATTTACCTACAGGACTTAGCATCTTTGCTGGGATCACAGATTCTCCAGCGACCGCCACTACCCAAAATCAAATGTCTTTCGAGTTGAGGATCCCGGTCATGACCCAAAATCAAACGATTGGCCACGAAACCACCTTTTGCCGATTTAGCTGCGCCAGCAGCATTAAAAGAGATACCTCTTTTGGAAGTGTGGGGATCGATAAATTGTTTCCCGCCGCCTTTGAAATAAATGGGGGCAATATCACCCTGAGAGATCCAATGACGTTTAGTACAAATGACCCTATCTTTTGGATGATCACAAGTACCACTCACCATCCATCCCTCTTCCCACAAATTACCATTGCTCGGCGTGATGTGAACTGTGGAACCCATCCCCAATGCCTGTGCTCGCGCAAATTGCGCATGCGCGATAAATCGCCTGGCGATTAAGTCGATTTCTCGAGCGGCCATTTGTGCATGAAGTAAAGGCATCGTGATCACAGACATGATGGCAATAATGAGAATGACTGCCATGAGCTCTAAAAGACTGAAGCCTGCATCCCGTTTTGAGATGATGAAATGCTTAATCAAATTTTTGGCGCCAATTTAAACGCGTGGTGATATGCGTTTTGTCATCCATCAGGACAGCTACTTCTATGCTTGGTTTTCCCTTGTTGGAAATCAACCAAAAATTTTTTCCTGAAGACTGAACATGGCATGCATTGTTTTCAATCACGGCGATATTAGAAAGGTTTCTTTCGCACTCAAGCAATGATTTTTCAGCGGCAATCCATTGCCTATGAGATTGCTCAAACGTGCTTAAGGCAATGACTTCCAGCGTGAGAAGCCGCTCAAGATGACCGAAGGTAGTAGATAGCAGAACCAATAGAGATATGACCCAGGCAATAATCATCAGAGGTTACGCGAACTAAACGTGCGCTCAAAATCTCGCTGGAGCGATTTGCCATCCGTCATTTGAATCTGCACTCTGAAGAGCCGATACAGGTTGGTATTTGCAGAAACGTTCCGCTCTTCAATTAATAAATGGTTCACTCCATTCATGAGGGTTGTATTTTGGATTTGTCCATGACGATCAAGCGACTGACAAATCAGCGAGCCGCCATTTACCCGAGTACCTTTTGGAGCTGAAGCTTGTCGATCCACAAGAAACCCTTGAAGCGCTAGATTATTTTTTGTCCGATCTTTTGATAAAACGTTACCGATGCAATCAAAATCAATGCCGCTGGATAACTCATATTTCACGGTGAAAGCATCTGAACCTCGAAACCCCAATCCTTTCTGAATGCAGAGTGGATCTTTGATGGATGATGTATTTTTTCCGAATGGAGTAAACGATGTGACATGCTGGTAGCCAGCCATGCGAATTGCACGCCCCATTAATTCCAAGGCACGATCTGCTTCAGCGGACAGTGACTGCATCTTTTCTATTTCTATTTGTTTTGTGAGGATCTCGCCACTACTTTTGATTAACGGAGCCACCAGAATGAGGGATACGGCGAGAGCGACGAGACATTCTAGAAGACTCATTTAGAACAACTTTTGTATCTTGTTTATCAGATTGCATCGCAGTAAATAGTGCAACTTCATATTGATCTCGCTCCCCGTTAATTGCTGCTTTTTTCACTTGGATTTGAGCCATCTTTAAAACTAGGCGATAGTAGCTACCCTCTAAGACAATCCAACTGCTTGCGACAATGCTCATCGCTACCAATACCTCCAGCAAGATAAAACCACCGGCTTGACCTATTAGATGGGTAAATTGCCTAGGCTTTTGAAAAAATGGGCACACAGAACATTCTCTTAATAACGGGAGAATGGATAAACACCTTGAATAGACGTCTGGAGTAAGAAACGCCTGATTTTTCTCAAGATGAGGCATCTATTGGGCATCAAGTGGATGGAAGGTCTTATTGAATAACTAAGCCTTGTTTGGCTAAGCGCCCCTAAAAGTCCTCCTCAGCTTAAAATAGAGGGCTATGCAAAATAAGCTCGCCTCTACAGAAGAAATCGTTGCCGACCTCAAGTTGGGCAAGATGGTCATTCTGGTCGATGAAGAAGACCGTGAGAATGAAGGTGATCTGGTACTTGCTGCAGACCACGTTACTGCAGAAGCTGTCAATTTCATGGCCAAACATGGTCGTGGTCTGATTTGTCTTACCCTCACTCGCGAGCGTTGCCAACAATTAAACCTGCCTTTGATGGTGCGGGATAATGGTACCTCCATGGGGACCAACTTCACCGTTTCCATTGAAGCGGCAAGCGGTGTAACTACCGGTATTTCAGCTGCTGATCGTGCGCTCACAATTAAGACAGCAGTAGATCCTCATGCAAGGCCAAATGACTTAGTTCAGCCAGGCCATATCTTTCCTTTGATGGCTCAACCCGGCGGCGTCTTAATTCGTTCAGGACATACTGAGGCTGGTTGTGATTTAGCAGCTATGGCGGGATGCTCACCTACCGCTGTGATTTGTGAAATCATGAAAGATGATGGCAGCATGGCGCGTTTGCCAGATTTGTTGGAATTTGCAAAAGAGCACCAATTAAAAATAGGTAGCATTGCTGACCTTATTCAATATCGCAGTCAGCACGAAAGCATTGTGGTACGAGAGGGAGCACGTGAGTTCAATACACCTTGGGGCAAGTTTCAAGGGATCGTCTATCGAGACACTCCTAGCTCATGTATTCATCTTGCACTAGTACATGGCTCACCGTCAGAGTCAGAAGAGACGCTGGTACGAGTTCACGAACCCGTAACTGTTTTAGACTTTCTGGACGCCAAGTCCAGTACACACTCTTGGCCTCTAGCTCAAGCACTAGAAAAACTCGCGAGCGCTCCAGTAGGAGTTGCAGTTTTACTAAACGCCTCTGGTATCGCCGCACCAAATGATGCAGATTGGTTGGCGCAGTTTCAGAAACTCAATGGCTCAGAAAATCATGAAGCTGCAAAATCACCAGCCCGCAAAACTGATTTCCGCACCTACGGTATTGGCGCTCAAATTTTAAAAGATCTTGGTGTTGGAAAAATGCGCCTACTTGCCAACCCAAATCCTATTCCCAGCCTCTCCGGATACAAGCTTGAGATAACTGGCTATATCCCTTTTAAACCTAATTGATCTGCAACCAAACACATTATGACTACATCGAATAACGACAACGCCGTAGGAGTACTCGCCGCAGACCTGGACGGTCAAGACTTGCGTGTCGGTATTGTGCAAGCACGCTTCAATGAAGAACATTGCGTTGCGCTAACCACCGCCTGTATTGAGGAGTTGATTAAATTAGGTGTTTCTCAATCTGACATTAAATTAGTAACCGTGCCTGGCGCATTAGAAATTCCATTCGCACTACAAAAGCTGGCAGAGACTGGGGAATTTGATGGCCTAGTAGCTTTAGGCGCGGTGATTCGTGGCGAGACTTACCATTTCGAATTGGTTTCCAATGAATCCGCTGCTGGCATTACCCGAATCTCTATTGACTCAGGCTTACCAATTGCCAACGGTGTACTTACCTGTGATACCGATGCGCAAGCAGCAGACCGCGTTCAAGTAAAAGGCGCAGATTGTGCAAAAGCCGTAGTCGAGATGGCTAACCTTGCATTAGCACTCACGCCAGACATAGATTTTGAAATCAAGCACCCAGAAGAATAATGATTGATATGACAAAAACACCTATCAATACTCAGACGCCTGTAGCCACTGCCCCAAAGCGCTCGCTCACACCACGTCGCCGTGCGCGTGAGTACGCCTTACAGGGCGTGTATCAAAGCCTAGTGATGCGTCGCGCAGGTAGCCTACCCAACGCCGCTGCCATTGCTAAACAGCTGGCTGAAGATCCAGGCTTTCGTCGCTGCCAACTCGAGTTATTTCAGGGGATTTTTGCTGGCGTTCTAGAGCGTATCGATGAACTCGAGGGGATTATTACTCCTGCTTTAGATCGACCTATCAACGAGCTATCCCCTGTAGAGCATGCTGCACTCTTAATTGGCACTTATGAGCTCGCTATCGATTTATCCGTACCCTACAAAGTAGCTATCAATGAAGCAGTAGAGTTGGCAAAAACTTTTGGCGGTACCGATGGTCATAAATACGTTAATGGCGTTCTTGATCTCCTAGCCCAGCAACTGAGAAGCACGGAGATTCAGGCTGGCTAGGAGCTGGCTGCCATCTAAATGAAGTGGGTCATTTAGAGTTAGCTCAGACTTCAAATTCAGTGCTTTTTGTAAACCAAGTCCCACACACCATGGCCAAGCTTTAAGCCTCGCGTCTCAAACTTCGTAATGGGACGATAAGCGGGCCTATCAACATAAGCGGGATGTAAAGCATTGAGCTGCTCTAGGGTGGGCTTAAATTCTTTACACTCCTCACCGTGCTTGAGCGCATCTTCAACTGTGAAAGTTTCTAATTTAGTCTGCACATGAGATGTATTGCTCAGAGCTGGCTCTGCATTGAGCACCAATAACATTTGCTCGGCATAGTTATGCCAGTCAGTGGCTAAATGTAGGTAGGCGCCAAGCTTTAAACGAGAGGCCAGTAACTTCACAAATTCTGCTTGAATGAGCCTGCGTTTGTGATGGCGTTTTTTATGCCATGGATCAGCAAAGTAAATATGGATACCATCCAAGGAGTTCGGACCAATCATGTACTGCAAGACCTCAACAGCATCATGACGAATTAATCGTAAATTAGTGAGTTTGTTTTCACCAATGAGTTTCAGTAGTGCGCCCACTCCAGGCGGATGAACCTCAATAGCCAGGAAGTCATCTTCAGAGCGTGTAGCCGCGATCTTGGCAGTAGTTTCTCCCATGCCAAAACCGATTTCTAAGATCTTGGGGCGGGGTGAGCCACCAAAGGCTCCCTGAAGATCTAGCAATGATTCTTGAAATGGAATTAAAAACTGGGGGCCCAGCTCATCAATAGCCCGCTGCTGCCCCGCTGTTGTTCTGCCTGCTCTTAATACAAAAGATCTAATTCGATCAAAATGTTTATCTGATTTACCCTGGGGCAACTTAAGCAACTACCTTCTTGAAGTAAGCAATCGTTTCCTTTAAACCATCCTCAAGGTTAACCTTAGGAGTCCAGCCTAATTTAGATTTAGCTAATTCAATATTAGGTTGACGTTGCTTGGGATCATCCGAAGGCAATGGCTGGAAAATAAGCTTTGACTTGCTACCAGATAATCTCAAAATAGTTTCAGCTAATTCCAGCATGGTGAATTCGCCAGGATTGCCAGTGTTCACAGGACCCGTAAAACCTTCTTCAGAATTCATCATTCTGACCATAGCATCAATCAAATCATCGACATAACAAAAGCTACGGGTTTGTTGACCATCGCCATAAATCGTAATGTCTTTGCCTTGCAGAGCCTGCACAATGAAGTTGCTGACTACGCGGCCATCATTTGGATGCATACGTGGGCCGTAAGTATTAAAGATACGAACCACCTTGATATCTAAATTGTGTTGGCGATGGTAATCAAAGAATAGAGTTTCAGCACAACGCTTACCTTCGTCATAGCATGAACGGATTCCAATTGGGTTTACTTTCCCCCAATACCCCTCTGGCTGGGGGTGCACCTCAGGATCTCCATAAACCTCACTGGTTGAAGCTTGCAAAATACGTGCGCGGGTGCGTTTCGCCAAACCCAACATATTGATTGCACCATGCACACTCGTTTTAGTGGTCTGCACAGGATCGTACTGATAGTGAACCGGGGAGGCTGGACACGCTAAGTTATAAATTTGATTTGTTTCAACGTACAGAGGAAAAGTTACATCGTGACGCATCAACTCTAATTTTGGATTTGGTAATAGATGCTCTAGATTGGCTTTAGTGCCCGTAAAGAAGTTATCGACAACCAGTACTTCATTGCCTTCTTTAAGAAGTCTTTCCGTGAGATGAGAGCCCAAGAAACCGGCACCGCCAGTAATGAGCACTTTATTGTCGCGATTGTAATTTTTCATGGGTACTTTCGATAGATAACTTAATTTTTACGCTACTAATTATGCCGACCAATACCTTGATACTCAAAGCCTAATTCTTGCATAGCTTGGGGCTCATAGAGGTTGCGGCCATCAAAGATGATGGGGTGCTTGAGATTGGCTTTGAGCAGGTCAAAGTCTGGACTACGAAAGGCTTTCCACTCAGTGACGATCACTAAGGCATCTGCGTCTTGGGTAGCGACCATGGGATCATCTACTAAGCTCACTTGTTTGAGACCTTCTGGATTGCCTTTAAAGTCGAGATCTAAGCAATGCTGGGCTTCTGGCATGGCTACTGGGTCATGGGCCAC
>CANGWT010000069.1 GCA_947457745.1 Burkholderiaceae bacterium
TATCGGAGCACGCACAACCGAGAGTCAAGTACACCGCGAACTGGCTTCAGGTCTCTCTGCCCCAATCGGCTTTAAGAATGGTACTGACGGTAACATCAAAATCGCAACTGATGCCATTCAAGCCGCTAGCCGCGCGCACCACTTCTTATCAGTACATAAGAATGGTCAAGTTTCCATCGTAGAAACCAAGGGAAACAAGGACTGCCACGTCATTTTGCGCGGTGGTAAAGAGCCAAATTATGAAGCGCAGTATGTTCAAGCAGCCTGCGCTGAGCTAGAAGCAGCAAAGCTTCCGGCTAGTTTGATGGTTGACTTATCGCATGCAAACTCCAGTAAAAAACATGAGCGTCAAATTGTGGTGGCGGAAAATATTGCTGAGCAAATTGAATCTGGCTCACATCAAATTTTTGGCGTCATGATTGAAAGTCACCTCAATGATGGTGCACAAAAATTCTCGCCTGGAAAAGATAATCCAAACAAATTGGAATATGGCAAGAGCATTACGGACGCTTGCATTAACTGGGAAGACTCAGTCAATGTCTTACAACGCTTGGCTTTATCTGTGAAGAATCGCAGAAAAGTAAAGAAGTAAAAAGTGGTTAATAAAGCGAGAATGCTTTATTGACTTCAAAAGAGACTAATTTACTTAGTCTCTTTTTTTTCGTGCTTCCATAGAACGTCTTGACCACCCGCTGCGCGATTGAGAACCCGCGCTAAAACAAACAATAGATCTGATAAGCGATTGACGTATTGACGCGGAGCATCATATAAAGGCTCCTCCCAGCCCAAACGCACAATCGATCTCTCTGCACGTCTACAGACTGTGCGACAGACATGAGCCTGAGCAGCTGCGCGAGTGCCGCCTGGAAGAATAAATTCAGTCAGAGGGGGCAAAGTCGCATTGAATTTTTCCAGCCAAATATCCAACTGGGCTACCTGCTCTGGCTTGAGCAGGGTGTAGTTAGGAATACAAAGCTCTCCACCTAAGTCAAATAAATCATGCTGAACTTGCAAAAATAGGGCTTTAAACTCCTCTGTAAGACTCTCAGGGATCGATTCAGTCATCAAAACCCCAATTTCGGAGTTCAATTCATCTACATCGCCCATGGCACAAATGCGCAAATGATCCTTTTCTACCCGGCTACCATCGCCAAGCCCAGTCATGCCCGCGTCACCAGTTCTGGTGGCTATTTTTGAAAGTCGATTTCCCATAAAACTAATTATAGGTAAATGGCTAAAATGATCCTATGAATATGGTGACCCCACCCCCTGAACTCGCTGCTATTACCGCCCTGCAATCCAAACTGGTATCGGCCCTGCGCCCTATCCTCCCCGAACATGCCTTGCTATGGGAGCCTGAGGACACGATTCCTTATGAATGCGATGGCCTGGCAGCCTATCGACGTATGCCCCTGGCAGTTGCTCTGCCTGAGACTGAGGAGCAGGTTGCCCAGATTTTGAAGATTTGCTTTGCGATGCAGGTACCCATTGTCCCCCGCGGATCTGGCACCGGCCTATCTGGTGGCGCCATGCCCATATCCCAGGGCTTAGTACTCTCACTAGCCAAACTCAAAAAGATCATCAACATTGATCCGTTCACTAGAACTGCAGTTGTACAACCGGGCGTACGCAATTTAGCGATCTCCGAAGCGGTGGCCCATCTCGGACTGTATTACGCCCCAGATCCATCCTCACAGATTGCCTGCTCTATTGGCGGGAATGTAAATGAAAACTCCGGCGGGGTGCACTGCCTCAAGTACGGCCTTACGCTTCACAACGTTTTAAAAGTTCGCGGCATCTTGATGAATGGTGAGATCGTGGAGTTCGGTAGTCTTGCACCAGACTCCCCAGGACTCGATTTATTGGCAATTGTGATGGGCAGTGAAGGCATGCTTGCTGTAGTGACTGAAGTCACAGTAAAGCTGGTTGCTAAACCAAAGTTGGCGCGCGTCATCATGGCTAGCTTTGACGATATTGAAAAGGGTGCCGATGCAGTAGCTGCCATCATTGCTGCTGGAATTATTCCAGCTGGCCTAGAGATGATGGACAAAGCCACCACTCGCGCAGTAGAAGAATTTGTTCATGCAGGATATGACCTCGAAGCTGAAACAATTTTGCTTTGCGAATCCGACGGTACGCCTGAAGAGGTTGCAGAAGAAATTGAGCGCATGACAAAAGTTTTAGAGCAAGCCGGCGCTAGCGGTATTCAGATTTCTCAAAATGAGACGGAGCGCCTGAAGTTTTGGAGTGGCCGTAAAAATGCTTTTCCAGCAGCAGGTCGCTTGGCTGCCGACTACTACTGCATGGACGGCACTATCCCGCGCAGAAATATTGGCACCCTACTCAGACGCATACAGGGCATGGAAAAGAAATATGGTCTTACCTGCTTAAATGTATTTCATGCGGGTGATGGCAATATGCATCCGCTTATTTTATTTAATGGCGCCGATCAAGAAGAGTGGCATCGTGCTGAAGAATTTGGTACTGAAATTTTAGAGGCCTGTGTTGAGCTTGATGGCACCATCACAGGTGAACATGGTGTTGGTATTGAAAAAATTAACTCCATGTGCGTTCAATTTGGTGAAGGTGAACGTGAATCATTCTGGGGTGTTAAAACAGCGTTTGATCCGGAGCACTTATTAAATCCTGATAAGGCTATTCCTACTTTGAATCGCTGCGCTGAGTACGGTCGTATGCGGATTAGTGGTGGCAACTTACCGCATCCTGAGTTGGAGCGCTTTTAATGTCCACAACTAGCAATTCAAATATTGACTTATTTCAAGAGCAAATTCTGGCGGCAGTTAAAAATAAAACCTCCTTATCCATTGAAGGCGGTGGCACAAAGTCTTGGTATGGGAATGCCAATTCTTATACCAAGCTAGATACTCGTACTTACGCTGGGATCCTGGAATACCAGCCTGAAGAGCTAGTGATTACTGCGTGCGCTGGTACACCCCTAAAAGAAATTGAAGCTGCTCTAGCCGATAAAAATCAAATATTGGCATTTGAGCCACCCCACTTTGGTGAGAGCGCAACTTTTGGTGGAGCGATTGCCGCAGGCTTAGCAGGCCCAGGACGGATTAGCGCGGGTAATTTACGTGATTTTGTTTTAGGAGCTCGCATTCTCGACGGTAAAGGCCAAGACCTATCCTTTGGTGGCAAGGTGATGAAGAACGTTGCGGGATACGATGTCTCACGCTTATTACCCGGATCGATGGGGACCTTATCGCTGCTGCTAGAGGCTTCTGTAAAAGTATTACCGCGACCAGCTGCCACAACATCTCTTCGTTGCAACATTACCCAAGCACGCGCACTGCAACTCGTAAATGAATGGGCAGGGCAGCCTTTACCGCTCTCGGCAAGCTGCTGGATCGGCAGTTCAAAAGGTGGTGATGGTGAGCTCACCATTCGCTTAGCCGGTGCTGCTGCTGCAGTCAAAGCGGCGCTTCCGATCTTGGGCGCAGCTGTCAATGCAAGCGAATTAGACCCTCAAGTTGCTTCGGAATTTTGGACCGCTTTGCGCGAACAGCAATTAGCTGTTTTTTTAAACCTTAATAGTGATGAGACTTTGTATCGTCTCGCACTTCCAGCCGCCTGCGGCACACTTGCCTTTGAAAATGCCAACGGTGACATTGCTTTGGAATGGCATGGCCAACAACGTTGGCTAAAGGCGCCGGGTGATGATGTTACTTTTGCATCCATCAAGGCCTTAGCTAGCACTCATGGCGGGCATGCAACCCGTTTTAAGCAAGGAAGCAATATTGATCCAGGCAAGCAACGCTTTACCCTTTTAAGTGAGCAAGTGCACTCAACTGCTTTAGAGGTAGTACAAGCACGCCTCAGAACCGCCTTTGATCCAGCAGGCATATTTGCTACTTCACGTCTTCCTTAAGCATCTCTTTTCGCACCTCTTTTAGTACTCTTATGCAAACTCAACTCGCTCCCCAATTTGCCAATACTCCTGAGGGTATTGAAGCCGCCAGAATTCTTGGAAAGTGTGTGCACTGCGGCTTCTGCACTGCCACATGCCCTACTTATCAATTGCTTGGTGATGAGCTTGATGGCCCTCGGGGTCGCATCTATCTCATCAAGCAAATGGCGGAAGGCCAAGCCCCCACTGAAAAAACACGTCTGCATTTAGATCGCTGCCTGACTTGCCGAAATTGCGAAAGCACATGTCCAAGCGGTGTGCAATACGGTAACTTAGTCGATATTGGTCGTAAGTGGGCTGAAGAAAATACTCCCGAGCGCCCTCTTGGCCAGCGCCTCACCCGCTGGGCTCTGAAAGAGGGCTTAACCAGCCCTAAGTTATTTAACTCCGCAATGGCGATTGGCCGCTTAGTTCGCCCACTCATGCCGACTGGTATTCAGCGCAAGATTCCGGTAGCTAAAAATAAGATATTCAATACAAATACCGATCCCTACGCAAGGCCACAGACTAGCCACTCACGCAAGATGCTATTGCTCGAGGGTTGCGTTCAACCCGGCATGCTGCCAAATATTAACTCGGCAACAGCGCGTGTTTTAGATGCGCTCAAGATTCAGTTAATTGCTGCGCCCAACGCCACTTGCTGTGGTGCATTGCGTTACCACCTAAACGATCAAGCTGGCGGCCTAGAAAATGCCAAACAAAATATCGATGCCTGGTGGCCGCAAGTGGAGCAAGGCATTGAAGCTATTGTGATGACAGCTTCTGGTTGTGGCGTGATGGTCAAAGATTATGGCCATCTATTTTCAAGTGACCCGCAATACGCTGCTAAAGCCAAAACGATCTCCGATCTCACTAAAGATATTTCAGAAATTTTGCCAGTGCTTCAGCAAGAGCTCGTTGCTCTAGTGGGCGCCGATCCAAAACCTGGTGTGGTGTATCACCCTCCCTGCACACTGCAACATGGCCAACAAATTCGCGGTAAGGTAGAGGATGTTTTAGCTGGCATTGGCATTGGTGTGCGCTTATGTGCTGATAGCCATCTCTGCTGTGGCTCAGCGGGAACCTATTCAGTAACTCAACCTGAGCTCTCAGAGCAATTACGCCACAACAAGCTGACTCACCTCAATGCCGCCTGCGAAGAGTCTGGCGCAAAAGTCATTGTTTCCGGAAATATTGGCTGCATCACCCACCTTCAACAAGATGACACTCCAGTCCTGCATTGGATCGAGATGGTTGATCAACTCATTAGTCAACAAAACCGAAACCAATAATGAGTCAAGTCACTACTAAGCTCATGATGGTGAGGCAGCGACTTGAGTTAGCAGCCTTGGCAGCTAAACGTGAGCCCGAGGACATCGCGCTACTTGCTGTGAGCAAAACCTTTCCTGCCATAGCGGTTGAGGAGGCTATGCATGCCGGGCAAACTGCCTTTGGTGAAAATTATGTACAAGAAGGTGTTGAAAAAATTCAGCAGCTATCCAAATTACGCCCTTGGCTAGAGTGGCATTTTATTGGCCCACTACAAAGCAATAAGACACGTGATGTTGCAGAACACTTTGACTGGGTACATAGTATTGATCGCCTCAAAATTGCAGAACGTCTCTCCAGTCAACGTGGAGAATTTTCTAATTTAGGCCCATTGCAAGTTTGTATTCAAATTAATGTTAGTGAAGAAGATAGTAAAAGCGGTATTGCCCTCGAAGAGGTTGATACTCTTTGCAATGCGATTGCTAAATTACCCAATCTTGTTCTTCGTGGACTCATGGCCATCCCCGCACCCAGTGATGATGTCAGCCAACAACGTCAATCTTTTGCAGCCGTTCGAGAGTGTTTTGTCGGGATTAAGGCAAAGCACAGTAATGATGTTGGGTATGATTTCTTTGATACGCTCTCCATGGGAATGTCTGATGATATGGAGGCTGCAATCGCTGAAGGCAGCACCATGGTACGAATAGGTAGCGCCATTTTTGGGAAGCGCGATAAGATCAAGGCATGAGCACACAACAGACAAACCAAAATGCCCACATCACCTTCATTGGGGGTGGCAATATGGGCCGTGCTTTAATCAGCGGCCTACTGGCGAATGGTTTTGAGGCCAATCAACTTTCTGTAGTCGAGGCCAATGCCGCTACTGGCTTGCAGTTACGCCAAGATTTTGGGGTGCAGATCATTGGTGCTTTAGGTCAAATAGATTTTGACTTCTCTAAAAACAATGTCGTAGTCATGGCAATTAAGCCCCAGGACTTTAATTTGGTGGCCAAGTCTTTAAGTACAAAACTCAAGCATGCGACAGCGCCAGGCCCTCTCATTCTCAGTATTGCTGCTGGCATTCGTCTCAAAGATATGAGTCGTTGGCTTGATCATGAGCGTTGTGTACGTGCGATGCCTAATACCCCAGCATTAATTGGCAAAGGTATTACTGGGCTGTTCGCTGATGCTGCCGTCAATACTGACGACCGCGCCCTAGCGGAAACTATTTGCAATGCAGTAGGTCAAGCAGTCTGGGTCAATGAGGAAAAACTCATGGATGCTGTTACCGCTGTTTCTGGAAGCGGTCCTGCCTATGTTTTTGCTTTCTTAGAGGCAATGCAATCGAGTGGCGAGAAACTTGGACTGGACTCGGCTACCGCTCGCAAACTTGCTTACGCCACTTTAGAGGGTGCTACACAATTAGCACATAACTCAGATGAGCATGCAGGTGTTCTCCGTGAACAAGTCACTTCCAAGGGTGGCACTACTGCTGCTGCGCTGGATATGCTCAAGCAGCTCGATTGGCATGGTGCACTTGAAAAAGCAATTGAAGCAGCTAGTCAACGTGGCAAAACCATGGGTGATGAATTAGGCAAGACCTAATAGAATTCCCAAAAATAAGAATCCGCCCAACCAATTATTGTGGCGAAATGCCTTGAAACAATCTTCCCGCTTGCGACTAGCCACTAACTTCAAGTGATATATAGCGCAAGCTATAGCGAGGCACCAACCCACCCAAAAGTAATTGTTCAGGTTTGCTAGTTGAGCGACCCAAATCTGACTCAGAAATAGCAGGCTATAACTCAGGGCAATCGCTAAAACATCAAATCGACCGAAGGTAATGGCCGAGGTGCGCAAACCCAGATGTAAATCATCATCACGATCAACCATGGCATAAGCCGTATCGTAAGCAATCGCCCAGAAGATATTGCCCACAAACAAAATCCAAGCTTCCATTGGAATGAAATCCAATACGGCGGCATAAGCCATCGGAATTCCAAAGCCAAAAGCGATACCAAGGACTGCCTGCGGCATGGCGAAGAAACGTTTGGTGAAAGGATAAATAATCGCAAGCGCCAAGGCGCAGAAAGAGAGCTCTTGAGTTAAAGCATTCAGCGGTTGAATGAGTAGGAAGGCTATCAATGCCAAAGTGGCTGCCACGGCCAGCGCCTCCCGTCCGGAAATCTTGCCACTGGTAATAGGGCGATCCTTGGTTCTCAATACATGGCGATCAAAATCTTGATCCGCATAGTCATTCATAGCGCACCCGGCACTACGCATTAAGAATGTTCCCAAGGAAAAAATAAGGAGCAGATGCCATCCAGGAAAACCGCCGCTCGCCAGCCAAAGTGCCCACAAAGTTGGCCACAATAGCAGTAGCGTTCCGATCGGCTTATCCAGACGGATCAGGTAAGCGTAAGCAATAATACGATCGCGCATCAGATCATTAGTCTTTCTTTAATTGCAATCATAGTCATGGTGCAATTATCAAGCTTTTAGAAACTCAGTGCGAGAGCCAAGCCAACGCTCAAGATGTCTTTCAACTAAGTCGCCATGCTCAGCTAGCAGACGCTCTGCCGCTATCTGAGCTAACTCAATCAGCCAGGCATCACGCTGAAGATCCACAAATCGCAACATTGCATCCCCAGACTGTTTGGCCCCCAACAATTCACCTGGGCCACGAAGCGACAAGTCGCGCTCTGCTATTACGAATCCGTCTGCCGTTTCTCGTAAA
>CANGWT010000070.1 GCA_947457745.1 Burkholderiaceae bacterium
GCTTTACTATCAACTACAGCAGATGCATGAATCCGAGTCATTACGCACCTTTCGTACGAACGGCACAAGTGATATTCGCTTCGGCAGCTAACTCGCCATCCACGGTAGCCTGCACTTGGAACTTATAGATACCAGCACGTTCACGCTCTAGCTTAGCCGTCATGATCAATTGATCGCCAGGCAATACCGGCTTCTTAAAACGAGCACCATCAATACCGGCGAAGTAATAAACCGCATTTTCTTCACGCACTTCAGAAAAAGTCAGGAGTGCTGCTGTTTGGGCAAGCGCCTCAATAATCAAAACCCCCGGCATTACCGGAAAATCTGGGAAGTGCCCCTGAAAGAACGGCTCATTCATGGTGACATTCTTAAGTGCGGTAATACTTTGACGAGGCTCAATCTCTAATACGCGGTCAACCAATAGAAATGGATAGCGATGTGGCAATAACTTCAGAATTTGATTAATGTCGATAGCGATAGGTTTGCTCATGTATTTACCTGCTGAATAAAGTTTCTAGATTTTGTAATAAGGCGGTGGAGTTATTTAGACTTATCTAATAATCGTAAGCGTTGACGGATTTTATCGAGACCCCGCAGAATTGCCGCGTTTTTCTCCCAAGCACTATGGGGCATTGAAGGGTAAACGCCCGTGTAATGCTGTCCCGGCTCAGTGATCGAACGAATAATTGAGGTGTTACCAGACACGGTTGTTCTATCTGCAATAGTGAGGTGACCAGCAAAATTGGCTGCGCCACCAATAATGCAGAAGTTGCCAATTTTGGTACTTCCTGAAATGGCAGCACAACCAGCAATCACGCAACAGTTACCCACCACCACATTGTGAGCAATTTGCACTTGATTATCAATCTTGCTGCCATTGCCGATAATGGTGTCACTCATAGCACCACGATCAATCGTGCTTGACGCACCCACTTCGACATCATTTCCGATGACAACAGCGCCGGTTTGCGGGATTTTCACCCACTCAGCATCCGTAGCGGAAAAGTCAGGAGCAAAACCAAAACCATCTGCCCCAATGACCGCTCCACTGTGAATAATGCAGCGCTCACCTAGCTTGGTTTCTGAATAAACAGATACATTGGGGTAAATCAAGGTATCACTGCCAATGTTGGAATTTCTAGCGATAGAAGTGTTTCCTAACAATACAACTCGCTCACCTAATTTAACGCCAGGACCGATTTGCACGAATGGTCCAATATGACATGACACTGGAATACTGACGCTAGGGTCAATAGCGGCACTGGGATGTACTCCAGGCGCATAAACAGGTGCAGAAACCTGAGCAAAGTGTTGCGCCATTCTGGCAAAAGTGGCGTAGGGATTTTTAGAGACGAAAAATACTCGCTCTGCTCTGTTACTTCCAGGGTTCGCCTGGAGAAAATCTAAATCCGCCTGACTGACAATCAGACCACCCGCAACACTATCGCTAGCTTGTTGGCGATACAGCGGATTCGAAAGAAAGGAGATTTGACTTGCTTGGGCTCGCTCGAGAGGAGCGAGGCCTTGAAGCGAGAGGGAGCCATCCCCCACCAAGCTTACTTGAAACTGTTTGGCCAGCTCGATGGCGGTGGGCATAAAACTTACTTAAGACTATTCAAAGCCTTGATGACATCATCAGTAACATCAACCTTGGGATTGGCATAGGCTGGGTCTTGAATAATGACATCAATTTTTTTTAGTTCAGCAATTTGTTTAAGCGCTTGATTGGCCTTTTCTGCAATTTTTGCGCGCTCTTCAAAGTTACGCTGATTGAGATCCTCAGTGTACTCACGTTGTTTGCGTTGCAATTCGCGATCTTGGTCGGCCAACTCACGCTGACGACGTGCACGCTCAGCCTCAGACATGACTGCCGAATCACGATCTAACTTTTCTGCAGCAGATTTGATTTTTTGGGCGCTATCACGAATTTCGTTTTGGCGTTTTGTAAATTCATTTTGCAACTTAGTTTGGCTAGCTTTAGCCATGTTGGATTCGTTGAATACTTTTTCAACGTTCACAGCCGCAACCCGAGTTCCAGCATCTTGAGCCAATGCCGATGGCAAAGCAATGAATGATGAAGCGGCAATGAAGCCGAACTGAATCCATTTGGAAGATTGATGAAGATTCATAAAACTTTCCTTAAATAATTAAAATGCTGTACCCACTTGGAACTGCAAACGTTGGACATTATCCGTCGGTAATGCTTTGATCGGAATACCGTAACTGAACTTGAGCGGGCCCAAAGGTGATATCCATGATAAACCTAAGCCATAAGAATATCGCAATACGAGATTGATATTTTCAGCATAGACATTACCGCCGTCCACGAAGCCAAATACCCGCAAAGTTTTATCCACTCCAGATCCAGGAATAGGTACGGTGTACTCTAGGTTACTGACTATCTTGGACTGGCCACCGGTTGGCTGATTCAAGCCAGTAGTGGTGTTATAGAAAGTGGGGCCTAGTGAGCCTGGGGAGTAGCCTCGAACCGAACCAATACCACCAACATAGTAGTTTTTGGTAATCGGAAATGGGTACTTGCCATAAGCTTCGCCATAGCCTACTTCGCCATTAAAGGACAAAATATTGCCTTTTGAGAACGAGTGATACTTTTGATATTGTCCAAATATGCGGTAGAACATCATATTTCCCAGCGGGGTTCCAGCTTCAGCATTCAACTGCTGCAGAGATCCAGAAGAAGGGATTAAAGCGCTATCACGACCATCTCGTGACCAGCCTACCGTGACAGGCACGTTATAGGTGGTCAATGTGCCTGGATAGCCGGGAGCCGGAACACCATAGTCCTGCATATAGGTCAAATATGGCAAAGGCGTACTTGAACTAGATTGAATCCTAAATGCCTCAACTCCAGATCCAAAGAATACCCTGTCAACTTCTGTATACGGAACACCGAACTTAATATTGCTACCAACAGACTTAATTTGATAATTGGGATCACCAGTGTAGTAAAGCGGCTTGGATGATCGGTAGTACAGATCGGTATAACGACTAATACCATCCTCAGTAAAGTAAGGATCGTAGTTTGACAAGGCTAAGTTCTGATTAATTTTGCCTAAAGCCATATTCAAACCGACTGCAGTACCAGTACCAAATGCATTCTCTTGATTAATACCGGCAGTGAGGATCAACTTTTCAGTTGAAGAAAAACCCGCACCAATCGTGATGGCGCCAGTTGGTTTTTCGGTTACCTTTACGTTTACATCAACCTGATCGGGTGACCCAGGAACGTCCTGAGTAGAAATATCGGTCTCTGTGAAATAGCCCAAACGACCTAAACGTTTTTTGGAGAGATCGATTTTTTCACTATCGAACCATGAGCTCTCAAACTGGCGCATCTCACGACGAATCACCATGTCACGAGTCTTGGAATTTCCGGTAACGTTCACCTGACGAACGTATACACGGCGACCTGGATCTACCACCAGAGTGAGATCAACCTCACTTAAGTCGCGACGAATATCCGGCTGCGGGTTGATGGTTGCAAACGCATAACCATATGAACCCAGAATTTCTGCAACCGCCCTAGTGCTTTCAGACAATTTAGCGGATGAGAAGGTATCACCTGGCTTGAGGGTCACAAGCTGAATGAGCTCAGCCTCTTTACCCAATAAGTCTCCGGCTAGACGCACATTTTTTACAGTGAACTTATTACCTTCACGAATACTGATAGCGAGGTAGATACCTGTTTTATCCGGAGTAATAGAAACCTGAGTGGACTCAATCACAAACTCAAGGTAACCACGATTAAGGTAATAAGAACGGATGTTCTCTAAGTCGGCGGTAAGCTTTTGCTTGGAATACAAATTATCCTTGCTATACCAAGAAAGCCATCCACCCGTCTTCAATTGCATCTCACTTTTGAGAGTGCCCTCGCTAAAGACCTTGTTGCCGATGAAATTAATCTCCTGGATCTTAGCTACAGGGCCTTCATCAATATTGAAGTAGATCGCTACTTGATTACGCTCTACTGGGGTAACAGTTGCAACCACCTCAGCGGCGTACATGCCCTTACCAACATACTGTCGCTTCAGTTCTTGTTCAGCTTTGTCAATCAGGGCCTTGTCATAAAAGCGGGCTTCAGCCACACCTACTGCTTTTAAGGATTTACGCACCACTTCCTGATCAAACTCTTTCATCCCAGTAAATTCAATACGGGAAATAGTGGGACGCTCTTCAGCAATAACAATCAAGACATTACCTTGTGCTTGAATCTGCACATCCCGGAAAAAGCCAGTACTGTACAAAGCCTTAATAGCCTCGGCACTCTTCTCGTCCGTTAAGGTATCGCCCACCTGAACAGGCAAATAGCTAAATACAGTTCCTGGCTCTACTCGTTGCAAACCCTCGATTCGAATATCTTTAATCACAAAGGAGCCAGCAGCCTGTGCATTGACACAAAAACTAGCCACAACAATCAGAGCTAACTGAGCAAGAAATCGAGTTACAGAGCGAAAAGAGGGGGTCAGAAAATTCAAGGTGAAAGGTAGCGTTGCAAATCGTTAAACAAGGCTAGCAAGGAAAGGGATATCAGAAGCAAAAAACCCACTTTTTGGAGCTTTTCCTGCAGTGATAAAGACATTCGCTTACCAGCAACCAACTCCCATGCATCATACAGGAGCTGACCCCCATCGAGCATTGGTAGGGGCACCAAATTCAAGAGTCCAATACTGATACTCATGAGGGCTAAAAAAGCTACAAATGGCTGCCAGCCAACCTGAGCAGACTTGCCTGCCATATCCGCAATACTGAGCGGCCCACCAAGCTGTTTTAAGGTTGTTTTACCTGTAAATAGGCCCAACATTAACCTGAAGGAAATCTTGGTTATCAGAGAAACCCGTTGATATGCAAAACCTAAGGCATCTATCGGCCCCAACTTGAGCTCTATCCACTCTGAGGGTGGAATAGATTGGGGAAACAAGCCCAGCGCCTGAAATGGATCGGATTCAGGGGTAATTGGAGGTAAATCACCTTGCCTAAAGGATTTGACGTGACGGGCACCAGCCGCATCCTGGATTTCCAGGGCAAATCCTTGCTCACCCGTAATCGCATTTAAGAGAAGCCAACGCAATGCATTCCAACTTGGGACCGAGTCAAACTCATCCAGAATGGGGGCACCGCTGTAGTCAGAGGAAAGGTATTGCCAACCAATAACTTGATCACCTGCCGCTACCCCTAATTTTGCAGCAATGGATTGTTCGGGTGGAGCTTGCAGTCGAGCAGGGAGCTGGGGCACCCCCGAAACATAAATCACTGAGAATAAAATGACTGCCAAGAGGAAGTTAGCAAAGGGCCCTGCGGCCACAATCATAGAGCGCTGCCATAGGGGCTTGACATCGAAGGATTGGGGGCGCTCTTGCGCTGAAATAATTTGCTCACGATCACGGCCGTCCAGCAATTTGACATAGCCACCTAAAGGAATGGAAGCCAGAACCCACTCAGTGCCATTAGTAGCGTGATAAGTAAAGAGCGGCTTACCAAATCCCAAGGCAAAACGAAGTACTTTTACTCCGCACAAACGAGCTGCTAGAAAATGACCGTACTCATGAAAACTGACCAGCACACCGAGCGTGACTAAGAATGCAGCAAGAGTAATTAAGGCCTGCATCGAAAGACCGATCTATTTTTGAATGTTGCGAATAAACTGATTGGCAGCTTGACGAGCCTGAGTATCAGCCGCAAGAATAGTTTCCAAAGAATCTGCAGAAGACGATGGCAAAGCATTTAAACAGTGCTCCACCACCTTTGGAATGCTTAAGTAAGCCAATCCATCCTCTAAGAAAGCGGCAACAGCAACTTCATTGGCGGCATTTAATACGGCAGGCGAAGTTCCCCCCGCTCTTGCAGCGGCAAAAGCCAAGCTCAAACAAGGAAATTGGGCAAAATTAGGCTCTGTAAAACTAAGACCACTTAACTGCGTCAGATTCAAAGGAGCGACACCAGCATCAATACGTTCAGGCCAAGCCAATCCATAGGCAATCGGTGTACGCATATCAGGTTGACCCATTTGCGCTAAAACTGAGCCATCGCGATAACGCACCATCGAGTGCACTACGCTTTGCGGATGAATCAAGACTTTAATTTTTTCTAGTGGCAAGCCAAACAACCAAAAAGCTTCAATGACCTCAAGACCTTTATTCATCATCGTCGCAGAATCAACCGAAATCTTTCGGCCCATCACCCAATTCGGGTGGGCACAAGCTTGATCAGGAGTAATGCACGCTAAATCTGCAAGCGGTCTATTCCTAAAAGGTCCCCCAGAGGCGGTTAACCAAAGTTCTTCAACACCTAAATGAATATTTGGGTTTTTTGTGAAGCGATCCGGTAGACATTGAAAAATCGCATTGTGCTCGCTATCAATCGGTAGCAATTCACCGCCGCCCGCTTTCATGGCCTGCATAAATAAATTACCCGACATGACCAGCGCTTCTTTGTTAGCGAGCAATACCCGCTTACCGGCTTTTGCTGCTGCCAAAGTCGGGACTAGACCAGCGGCTCCCACAATCGCTGCCATCACGGTATCGCACCCAGATTCAGTTACTGCGCTGACTAAGGCCTCAGGTCCATAGAGAACTTGAGTGGGAATCTTTTTTTCTTGCAACAGTTGACTCAGTTGAGCGGCGCCATCAGCGTCAGCCACCACAGCAATAACTGGCTTGAACTCGATACATTGCTCGGCTAAGCGCTCAATCTGTTTTGCAGCAGTCAGAGCCACCACTTTAAAGCGATCAGGATGGGCGCGGATCACGTCTAAGGTATTAACACCAATCGATCCAGTAGACCCTAAGATAGCAAGCTGTTTAAGAGACATTAAATCCACCCTGCTAGTAATGCGGCCATCGGCATGGTCGGAATGAGTGCATCAACGCGGTCTAGAACGCCACCATGGCCTGGCAGTAAATGACTGCTATCTTTGACGCCAGCCAAACGCTTTAATTGAGACTCGAATAAATCCCCAAAGACGCTGAACGCTGTTAACACTGTCACCATCAGGAACATGGGCACCCAACCAAATTGAATAGCCCAAGCGCCAAATAAAGTATCGCCTAGCGGTAAATACGTGACACATAAGAATGCGTAGAGATAACAAAGCAGTAAACCACCTAGCGCACCCTCAATCGATTTTCCCGGGCTAATATTCACAGCCAGCTTGTGTTTACCAAAAGCTTTACCCACAAAATAAGCGCCGATATCAGCAACCCAAACTAAGGCCATCGTTGTTAATAAAAACACTAGGCCCAATTCACGCAAGAAGACTAATGCAAACCAAGTTGCCGGCAGAATGATCAAGCCGACAATACTGTAAAAAGGTTTGAATTTTTGAAGCGAGAGGTTCATTCCTTTAGCCAAGATGAATGGCGCTAAAAAGAACCAAAACAAGACGGCTACCATGAGCAAAGAAAACTGCCATGTGATTGCTTGCATACCCAGCAACAATAAAATGATGACCAAACAAAAAACAGCGTAGAGCCAAGCAGCCTTCTTAGCTTCCGGAGCAATCATGCGACTCCATTCCCAAGCGGCAGCGACTAAAGCAAGCAAGAAAAAAATACCCAAATAAATCGGTGGCAAGAAAAATAAAATGGGTAATAGCACCGCCATCAAGATAGTGGCAGTAATGATTCGGGTGATTAGCATGGGTAAATAAGGAGCGGTTTAGACTGCGTCACTCAATGACTCAGACGCTAACTGAGCGCTAGTGCGCCCAAACCGACGCTCGCGCTGACTAAACCAGTCAAAAGCTTTGTGTAATTGAGCTTCATCAAAATCAGGCCAGAGAGTATCTGTGAAATAC
>CANGWT010000071.1 GCA_947457745.1 Burkholderiaceae bacterium
CGTGCACGTGGCGAAATTTAAGGAGCGCACAAATGGCTAAAGGCGGCAGAGAAAAAATTAAATTAGAGTCATCAGCTGGTACTGGTCACTTCTATACAACATCAAAAAATAAGCGTACAAAGCCTGAAAAAATGGAGATCATGAAGTTCGATCCAACCATTCGCAAGCATGTTGCTTACAAAGAAACCAAGCTCAAATAATTTATCGATTCGATACTTATTTTCAGCCAATAAAAAACCCGCTACATCAGCGGGTTTTTTATTGGCCTCAATTTTCTTTAAGCGTAGCGACGCAATCTCAAAGAGAAGTCACGCAGACTCGATAAACCACTCTCTTCGGCACGCTGACACCACACATGCAACTGAGTAAGCAGTTGATCACCTGTGGCATTAGATCGACCCCAAATAGCTTGTAAGTCACGACGCATCTCAATCATCTTTCGTAACTGCGCATTAGTTGCCATCAACTCTTCAAGTTTAATTTTTTCTTCCGCAGTTAAACGAGATTCATCTTTACCCAACCAGGTACGCGCATCTTTTAAGTGAGCCGCCAATACCTGCATATGCTGAACTTCATTACTAAAGAAGGTGCTCAAGGTCTTGCTATAGCGGGCCATGATTTCATAACGGTTGGCAATGATGGCTTCGAGTGTGTTCTGATCCGCAGGACGTAAGTCGCTTAGCACCGGCTTTGGAGAAGTCTTTTTTACTGTAGCTAAGCCAACAGCACTCATGATCTGAATATACATCCAACCAATATCAAACTCATACCATTTGCTAGAGAGCTTAGCGCTTGTAGCGAAAGTGTGGTGGTTGTTATGCAACTCTTCGCCGCCAATCAAAATACCCCAAGGCAGAATGTTTCTTGAGGCATCTTCGCAATCGTAATTACGGTAACCCCAGAAGTGGCCAATACCATTAATAATTCCAGCGGCAGTAATGGGAATCCATAACATCTGCACTGCCCACACAGTCAAGCCAATTGCACCGAACAAGAATACGTCGATGATCAACATCAAGGCTACGCCTTGCCATGAATACTTCGCATAGAGATTGTGCTCAAGCCAATCATCTGGGGTACCGTGACCAAACTTATCTAAGGTCTCTTGATTGCGTGACTCATTTTTATATAACTCAGCACCACGAGAAAGCACAGTATTAATACCTAAAACTTGCGGGCTATGCGGATCATCCACAGTCTCACACTTGGCATGATGTTTACGATGAATCGCCGCCCATTCTTTGGTGACCATGCCAGTTGTGAGCCAAAGCCAAAAACGGAAAAAATGGGAAACGATGGGATGCAACTCCAGAGCGCGGTGCGCTTGGCAGCGATGGAGGAAAATAGTCACTGCCGCAATGGTGATATGGGTAGCAAGCAAAGTGAAAACAAGGATTTGCCACCAAGCCCAATTTAAATAGCCATTGGAAAGCCAATTCAGGAATAAATCAAAACCAGAAACTGTGTTCAAAAGGGTGTCCCTAAAGAGGTCTAAAGCCCTATTTTAGTTCTTTATCAGCTTTCTTGCTTTTGACTTTTACCGACTTTTCGTCATCTTTATCGACAGTTAGCGCAGAAATAGCATCTTTCTTCTGAAAAACGGCTCCAAAAAAGCCATCAGTCCCATGAATATGAGGCCATAACTGCCACCAAGGATTATCAGGGCTACAGCCTAAAGGCATTTTATCCTTTGGAAACAAAGCCTTAAGAACTTCAGCTGCAGGAACAACCTCAAAATTGGGGTGCTTAACCAGGAAATCCTCTGCAATTTGCTGGTTTTCTTGTGGCAAAAGGCTGCAGGTGGCATAAACCAAGCGGCCACCTGGTTTAAGTAAACGGCTTGCGGAGGCCAAGATATTCATCTGCTTTTGATTAAGCTCCAAAATACCTTCTGGGGTCTGACGCCATTTGAGATCCGGATTGCGTCGCAATGTACCCATGCCACTGCAAGGAGCATCTACTAGGACACGATCAATCTTCCCGGCCAAGCGCTTGATCTTCGAGTCATTCTCACTATCAATCCAGACAGGATGCACATTAGAAAGGCCGCTACGGGCTTGTCTAGGCTTTAAATTAGCCAAACGACGCTCTGATGTATCCAAAGCATACAAACGGCCTGTGGAACGCATGATTGCCCCAATTGCCAAAGTCTTGCCTCCGGCGCCAGCACAAAAGTCCACCACCATTTCGCCGCGCTTAGGCGCAAGTAAGTAAGCCAATAGCTGACTGCCTTCATCTTGAACCTCAAACATCCCCGTCTTAAAGCTAACGGTATTTTGCAATGCGGGCTTACCCATGATACGCACACCATCTGGTGCATATGGGGTTGGAATAGCTTGATAGCGGCCACCCAAGGCATTCATCTGGGCAAGCAATTGCTCGCGAGTCGTCTTCATGGTGTTCGCACGCAAATCCAAAAGAGCTGGATGCATAAGTGATTTAGCTAACGCTTCACGTGATTCTTCGCCAGGGTATTTTCCAAACGCATCCCACAACCATTCTGGCAAATTATTTCGAACCAAGGGATTGAGTGCTGATGGATCCACTGTTGCAAAACGCTGCAACCACTCGTACTCGCCTGTTTTCAACACATGAGCTAGGTCGGCAATGGCGCTCTCTGCACGGTTAGCTGAGCCTAAACCACCCTCAGAGAGAGCGGACAGCAAGCCCAATAGAGCTAAGCGTCTAGCCTGTGATCCCTCGCCACTGGCGGCAAACTGAGAGAACTCATTTTTACGACGCAGGATAGCAAAAGCACTCTCAGCAATTAAGGCGCGATCACGATTACCCAGTTGGGGTTCAGAGCGAAAATAGCGACTCACAACACGATCAGCTGGCTGCTCGAAATTGAGAAGCTCTGGAAGCAGACGCTCCAAATGAATTGCATGCTGAGGCAAAGCCTTGGCATTAGAAAAGTTTTTTTGACCTTCTGGTGCAATGATGTTGCCGCTCGCATTACGACGCTCCGGGCGACGCAATGGATCTTTGGATTTAGCGGCATAACTTTTTTGTGGGCCTAAGCGTGACCCAGATCTTGATCCAGATTTACTACCAGCGCTAGCTGCGCGGGATGAACGTTCTTTACTCATAATTTTATTAATTGCGACTCCGGTGGTTTAACCTGAACTTGATTACCTTCTATTCGCAATCGTCCATCTAAGAACCATTTTACGGCCCGCGGGTAAATCTGATGCTCAGCAGCCAAAACTCGTGCTGCTAAAGAATTCGGATCATCGCCTGGAAGCACTGGAACGGAGGCTTGGCAGATGATAGGACCCTCATCCACGCCCTCGGTAACAAAATGCACGCTGGCGCCATGTTCGGCCACCCCAGCCTCCAAGGCCCGTTCATGGGTATGTAATCCTGGGAATGCCGGCAATAAGGCAGGGTGAATATTCATCAGTCGACCCTCAAAATGGCGAATAAAGCCTGGGGTCAGAATTCTCATAAAACCAGCTAGAACCACTAAATCAGCCCCTAATTCATCGATTTTCTGAATTAGGGCGGCATCAAAGGACTCGCGTGTGGCATGCTCACGGTGCTCAATAGCGAAGGCTGGAATACCCTGAGAGCGAGCAAAATCAAGGCCCTTGGCTGCATAGTGATTGGCAATTACCCCGGTAAATGTAACCGGCCACTGCTCTTTTTGAGCTGTTTTGACGATAGCCTCGAAATTAGATCCGCGGCCCGAGATTAAGGTGACGATAGATGGCATGCCCACAATATAATTGATGGTTACCCCGAAAGCGACCCTGAAAGCGATTTAGTGAACGTATTCCGTGGCCCCACCCAGTTTTCTGCAGGACCGGCTTGTGCCTTAACCATCGGTAATTTCGATGGCGTGCACAGGGGTCATCGCGCCCTACTCAAGGAGTTAAAGGATGGCGCGCAAGAACGCGGTTTGGTTAGCTGCGTCATGACTTTCGAACCGCATCCAAAAGAATTCTTTTCTCCAGAACAAGCGCCCCCACGCATTCTCAACTTGCGCGACAAACTTGCTGCCTTTGCCGACATCGGTATCGATCGCGTAGTAGTGGAGCACTTTAATTCTGCTTTCGCCCGCCTGACTCCTGAAGAATTTGTTTCTGAGATTATTGTCAAGCAGCTCAATGCCAAATGGATTTTGATTGGCGATGATTTTTGCTACGGCGCAAAACGCGCGGGCAACTTTTTAAGTCTAAAAGCAGCTGGCCAACAATTTGGTTTTGAAGTTTCTAGCATTCATACCGTGCAAGAAGATGGTGAAAGAATTTCCAGCTCAGCGCTACGCAATGCCTTGGCTAATGGAGATATGGATCAAGCTAGTAAATTACTAGGTCGCCATTACGGCATCTCTGGGCATGTCATTCATGGACAAAAACTGGGTCGTACTTTAGGATTCCCAACCTTGAATCTCGCTGTTGCTAATCACTTGCATCACCGCAAGCCCGCCTGTTCTGGCATCTTTACTGCACAAGTCCTAGGACTTGGAGATAAGCCACTTCCTGCTGTAGCCAGTCTCGGCGTGAGACCAACAGTTGAAGATGAAGGTCGCGTATTGCTTGAGACTCATATTTTTGATTACAACGCCGATGTCTACGGAAAAATTATTACTGTTGAGCTCTTAGAAAAAATTCGTGATGAGGCGAAGTACTCTGACCTCGATACACTTACCACAGCGATTGCATCTGATGCAGCGCATGCCAGAAATTATTTCCAGAAAAAATCTTATGTCTGAAAAAGAAAACTCTTATCCCGTTAATCTTCTAGAAACATCGTTTCCGATGCGAGGAGATTTACCGAAACGTGAACCGCAATGGGTTGCACAGTGGCAGAAAAATAAACTCTACGAAAAAATTCGTGCAGCGCATGCAAATCAACCTAAGTTCATCTTGCATGATGGCCCTCCCTATGCAAACGGCGACATTCATATTGGTCATGCTGTAAATAAGATTCTCAAGGATATGATCGTGAAGTCCCGCTGGTTAATGGGCTTTGACTCTGCATACGTTCCAGGCTGGGATTGCCACGGTATGCCAATTGAGATTCAGATTGAAAAGCAGTTTGGCAAGAATCTACCGACGGCTGAAGTACAAGCTAAGGCACGCGCGTATGCAAAAGTGCAAGTAGACAAGCAAAAGGTCGACTTTGAGCGTTTGGGCGTGTTGGGCGATTGGAATAACCCCTATCTCACTATGAACTACCGCAATGAGGCGGATGAAATTCGTGCGCTTGGGAAGATCTGGGAAAAGGGTTATGTTTTCCGAGGCCTCAAACCAGTCAACTGGTGTTTCGATTGCGGCTCCGCACTGGCTGAAGCTGAAGTGGAATACCAAGACAAGACTGATCCAACAGTAGATGTGGGATTTGCTTTTGATGATGCGCAGCGCCCACAACTCGCAAAAGCATTTGGTCTGCCTGAGATTCCAGCTAAGCCCGGAATGATTGTGATTTGGACAACAACACCTTGGACTATTCCATCTAATCAAGCATTAAATGTTCATCCTGAACTGAGTTACGCGCTAGTAGATACAGGCGATAAGTTACTCATCTTGGCAGAAGACCGCGTAGAAACTTGCTTGGAAGATTTTGGACTTGAAGGAAAAATAATTGCTACTTGTTTGGGTAGTCAGTTAGCCAACATTTCTTTCTGGCATCCGCTGGCGCCACTGCATGAAGGTTACAAGCGTCTTTCACCAATCTATCCTGCCGAATACGTCACACTCGATACTGGTACCGGTGTTGTGCACTCTGCGCCAGCCTATGGTGAGGAAGACTTTAAGTCTTGCAAAGCAAACAAATTAGCCGATAAAGATATCTTGAATCCTGTAATGGGCAATGGTGTCTATGCTTCTTGGTTACCACTCTTTGCCAATGAATATATTTGGAAAGCCAATCCGAAGATTGTGGAAGCCATGCGTGAAGCGGGCAGCCTTTTGCGAGACAAGACCTATACCCACTCTTATATGCACTGCTGGCGCCATAAGTCGCCGATTATTTATCGTGCGACCTCACAGTGGTTTGCGAGCATGGATAAGAAACCATCTGATGGCAGCGCAAGTCTTCGCGAAACTGCTTTAGCCGGTATTGAAAACACCGAGTTCTTTCCGGCATGGGGTAAACAACGCTTAAACAGCATGATTGCCAACCGTCCTGATTGGACCTTGTCTCGTCAACGCCAATGGGGTGTACCAATGGCGTTCTTTGTTCACAAGGAAAGTGGTGAGCCACATCCACGCACAGTTGAATTGCTAGAAGAGATTGCCAAGCGCGTTGAAAAAGAAGGTATTGAGGCTTGGCAAAAACTCGAGGTAGCTGAATTACTTGGTGAAGAGGCTGCTCAATATGAAAAGAATCGTGACACCTTGGATGTATGGTTTGATTCTGGTACCACGCATTGGCATGTGATTCGTGGCTCGCATCGTGCAGAACTCTATCGCCCAGAATCTGAAAATGCAGACGGTCGTTTAGCTGACCTGTATCTAGAAGGCTCAGACCAACATCGCGGCTGGTTCCACTCCTCTTTACTCACTGGCGCCATGATCGATGGCAAGCCGCCTTATAAAGCACTGTTAACACACGGTTTTACCGTTGATGGTCAAGGCCGCAAAATGAGTAAGTCTGTAGGTAACGTGATTGCCCCGCAACAGGTTGCTGATAAGTTGGGTGCGGAGATTATTCGTTTGTGGGTTGCGTCTACTGACTATTCCGGAGAAATGACCATCTCAGATGAAATTCTGAAGCGTGTAGTCGAAAGCTATCGCCGTATTCGCAATACATTGCGTTTCTTGTTAGCCAACCTCTCTGACTTTGATCCAAGCAAACATACAATGCCCGCAAGTGAATGGCTAGAGATTGATCGTTATGCGCTTGCACTCGCCAATCAGTTACAGCAAGATGTACAAGCGCATTACAAGGTTTATGAGTTCCAACCCGCTGTAGCACGCATGCTGACCTTCTGCTCAGAAGATTTGGGTGGCTTTTACTTAGACATTCTGAAAGACCGTCTCTATACAAGCGCACCGGATTCGAAAGAGCGTCGCGCAGCGCAAAACGCGCTCTTTCATATCACTCGCAACCTGCTCAAATGGCTAGCTCCCTTCCTCTCATTTACAGCTGAAGAGGCTTGGCTGTCATTTCCACATGGCGCTAATGAAAAAACCAAAGAGTCCATCTTCATGGAAGAGTTCGGCGCCTTCCCAGAAATCGCTCAAGCTACTGAGCTCCTTGCAAAATGGAATCGTGTTCGAGAGATTCGCTCTGAGGTCACCAAAGCTATTGAGATTGAACGTGAAGCCGGCAATGTAGGCTCATCCCTGCAAGCGGAACTGACTATTAAAGTGGGTGATGTTGATTTTGCAATTTTGTACTCGCTTGAAGATGACTTACGCTTTGTCACTATCACCTCCAGCGCCAAACTAGAGCTCAGTAATGCAGGTCTCGAAGTTCTCGTACGTGGTAGTCAATATAAAAAGTGCGGTCGTTGCTGGCATCACACCCAAGATGTTGGGGTGAATACCGAACATCCAGAGCTGTGCGGTCGTTGCATCAGCAATCTTTTTGGAAGCGGTGAATCCCGCCTTTTTGCATAAAAAAATATAGTAAAAATCACCACCACATCATGAGCACAAACCTCTCTTTTCTCCGTTATCTAGCAATTGCAATTATTACGCTTCTGCTTGATCAGTTGAGTAAATGGTCTGCCTTGAGTA
>CANGWT010000072.1 GCA_947457745.1 Burkholderiaceae bacterium
CATTTGCCATTGCATATTCCTTTAAAAATTAACACGATCTTTGGGACAACTCGACGTGCCAGGAACTACAACGGCGACGCTTTAGCAGTATTTATGAATCGCCCTGCAAGTTGCCTTAACTCAGCGATATATAGATTCTATCCGAAAAACGCCTTATTCATCAAGCACCATCGGAAATTTGGCCCTAGCGCCGGCATTGAATATCATTGGAGGGTGAGCAAACTCCCTCTCAAGCTAACCCTTGCTGCAATAGCGATATTGCCCTTATTCCTGGTTCAGGTGATCGGGGCTGCTTTAGGGATATTGGCTTATATAGGGTCCAAGCAATATCGATCACTTTTTCGCCCCCAATATGAGGCTGTTGTTAAAAGTCGCCATCTCCCGCTTCAAGTCTGGAGTGCTGCCGCAGCCTCAGGACAACTCTTCTCAGACAGCCTGTGGATTTGGCGAAATCCCAAAAAAGCGCTTTCCCTAGTTGAAATACAAGACTGGAGTCTAGTTGAGGCGGCCATCAATGAGGGTCATGGCCTAGTCATGCTCACACCCCATCTGGGCGGTTTTGAAATCATCCCCAGAGTATTGGCCCAGCACTTTCCAGCGACCATTCTCTATCGCCCATCCCGCCAAGAATGGCTTAACGAAGTGGTTGAAGAGGGTCGCGCCTATCCCAATATGCATTTCGTACCAACTAATTTGAACGGTGTTCGTCAAATGACGCGAGCACTGACACGTGGCGAAGCAATTGGCATTCTTCCAGATCAAGTTCCGAGTGGCGGTGAAGGCGTATGGGTACCCTTCTTTGGGCGCTTAGCTTATACAACTCCGCTGCCAGCACGCTTAGCAAATCGCAACAACACACCGGTTGTCATGTTTACCGCAAAACGTAAAAGTCTGGGTAAAGGCTGGCTGATGCAGGCCAAGAGACTTGAGCCGCTTTCTGAGGATTCAACACTCGCAGCTGCCGAACTCAACGTTGCCATTGAAAATGCAATCCTAGTTGCACCCAATCAATTCATCTGGGCCTATAACCGCTATAAACATCCGAGCGGAGCAGAATTACCACCAAGTCATTAGTTGAGAGAGCGGGTAAATTTTTTATTGCGCCCAATATTGATTTTGGTTCGCACGACTTAGTATTTTTTCCACGCCTTGGAATACAAATAGATATACCGAAGACCTTGTTTGAAAAAAGCTGGCAGAGTACTATTGGGCATATAAACGCTTTAAACATTGGCTGCTCGGCGAAGCAAGCCTTTACAACTAATTGGAATTCTTTTGAGTACGAATTTAAACAAGTCAGCACGCACACTACGTTTCACCAAAATGCATGGTGCGGGTAATGATTTCATTGTGCTTAATGGTATTGATCAAGATCTTAGTGGTATCACTCGGGAGCAATGGCAAAAACTAGCCCATCGCCAGTTTGGCATTGGTGCTGATCAAATTCTGCTGGTTGAAAAAGCTACGCGCCCAGATGCTGACTTTCGTTATCGCATCTTTAATGCAGATGGCGGCGAGGTTGAGCAATGTGGCAATGGCTCGCGTTGCTTTGTACGCTATGTACTCGATCAAGGTCTATCAACAAAGAATCCCCTTCGTGTTGAAGTAGCACATACCGTTCTCACACTCCAATCTCATGAAGATGGTCAAGTAGAAGTGGATATGGGTGCGCCAATTTTTGAGCACAGCAAGATTCCATTCAATGCAGGTGCCCTAGCTAGCAAACAAGAGTTTCATGAAATGCTCTACGCCCTACCTATTAAAACTCCTGCCGCACACGACAGTTGGATTGGTGTCGTATCGATGGGCAATCCTCACGCAGTCCAAGTAGTAGGTGATGTCGATAGCGCGCCCGTACTCGAAGAGGGTCCATCCATTGAGAAGGATGCTGCTTTTCCCAAACGAGTGAATGTAGGCTATATGCAAATTCTGAATCGCAATGAAATCAAGTTGCGCGTCTATGAACGTGGTGCTGGCGAGACCCTCGCTTGTGGTACCGGTGCATGTGCGGCAGTCGTCTCGGGCATTCGTCGTGGCTCACTGGATTCACCGGTCATAGTTCATACTCGTGGGGGCGATCTACGAATTGCCTGGGGCGGAGTAATCAATGATGCTGCACAGCCCGTCATCATGACTGGTCCGGCGATTACCGTATTTGAAGGCGAGACTAGCATCTAAAGATGCGCTACTGCTAAGCGCGACCCATACAGCTCTTTTTAATTAAATGCCGTACTTCTCACGATAGGCTTTAACTGCGGGCAAATAACTTGTGAGTTCTGTATTACTTGATGCAGTTAAGAAAGCCATTAGATCTGCCAGGTTCGCAATTGCTACTACTGGCAAGCCAAATTCTTGCTCAACAGCCTGAACTGCTGACTTGTCACCAATCTCTGTAGCAGTCCCTGACTTTTCCATACGGTCCAAGGCAATTAAAACTGCTGCTGGTTCCGCACCTGCATCTCGGATCAATTTCACAGACTCTCGGACTGAAGTGCCAGCAGAAATCACGTCATCAATAATGACTACCTTACCTTTAACTGGCGCACCCACCAATGAGCCACCCTCTCCATGATCTTTAGCTTCTTTACGGTTATAGGCATAAGGCACATTGCGTCCAGCATCTGATAACGCGATTGCTGTTGCAGCAGCTAAAGTGATCCCTTTATAAGCAGGCCCATAGAGCATGTCATATTCAAGACCAGATTCTTGCAAGGCTTTAGCGTAATAACGGCCCAGCCCGCTTAAGCGGGCGCCATCATTAAATCCACCGGCATTAAAGAAATAAGGTGAAAGGCGTCCAGCTTTAGTTTTAAACTCCCCAAACGACAAAACATTTGCCTCTAGGGCAAATTGAATAAAGTTATCTTGATTAGAATTTTTTGAGCTCATAGGCCTATATGTTACGCATCATTTCTGCCAACCTCAACGGTATCCGTTCTGCAGTCAAAAAAGGCTTCCTGCCCTGGGTTGTAAAGCAAAAGGCGGACTTTGTCTGCATGCAGGAGCTCAAGGCTCAGCAAGATGATCTGGAAGATGCCATCCTCAATCCAGATGGCCTACACGGCTTCTTTCATCATGCCGAAAAAAAGGGCTATAGCGGTTGTGGCATCTATACCCCGCATAAGCCCGATGAGGTCCTCTATGGCTATGGCAATGCAGAGTTTGATGCTGAAGGACGCTATGTCGAAGCTAGATTCAAGAAACTTTCAGTGATCTCGGTGTACATGCCTTCAGGCTCAAGCTCGCCAGAAAGGCAGGAAGCTAAGTATCGTTATCTCGACTCTTTCTTGCCGCACCTAGTAGAGCTGAAGAAATCAGGGCGTGAGATTGTGCTGTGCGGCGACGTCAATATTGCCCACAATGAGATTGACCTCAAGAACTGGAAAGGCAATCTCAAGAACTCGGGGTTTTTACCAGAAGAGCGCGCTTGGCTAACAAACCTATTTAGCAAAATCGGCTATGTAGATGTCTATAGAAAGCTAGAGCCCGAGGCGACTGATGCCTGCTACACCTGGTGGAGCAACCGCGGCCAAGCATATGCAAAGAACGTAGGCTGGCGCATCGACTATCACATCACCACTCCGGGAATTGCAGCTAGCGCTAAAAGTACTGACATCTACAAAGATGAGCGCTTCTCAGATCACGCACCACTGACAGTAAATTACGACTGGTCTATTTAGAAACTTGTACGTCGTGCTTTTTAAATTCAACCACTTTGAAATGAATAGTGAGCCAAATCAGAATTAAGACTGGTACACCAATAATTGCAGTGCTAATAAAAAAGCTTGAGTAACCAAAGTAATTTACATAGACGCCTGAAAAACCAGCAAGCCACTTTGGCAACAAGAGCATCATCGAACTAAATAAGGCGTACTGTGTTGCAGAGTACTGAATGTTCGTCAAAGCTGATAAGAATGCAATGAACGCTGCTGTTGCAATTCCGGAACTCAGATTGTCAGCAGAGATAACCCAGATCAAGCCATGCAAGTCATGGCCCTGCGTGGCAAGCCAGGCAAATAACAAGTTGCTGACGGCTGATAGAATCGCACCCAAAAATAAAATACGCATTACTCCGAAGCGCAATGTGAGGACACCGCCAACGAAGGCGCCGACCAAAGTCATCACCACACCAAAGACCTTACTAACTGCTGCCACCTCATCCTTGGTGTATCCCATATCGACATAAAACGGATTGGCCATAATACCCATCACAACATCACTTATACGATAGATAGCAATTAAGGACAAAATCAAAATGGCGTGCCAGCCATAACGCTTAATAAAGTCTGCAAATGGTTCAATTAAAGTTTGATGTAGCCATGCCCCTGCATTGCGGGCTTTTGCAAGCTCAATCCGAACGGGCTCTTTACTAAATAAGGTAGTGACCACACCCACACCAATAGAGAGCGCCATACAAAGATAGGCAAATTGCCAGGCAGCTGGATCATAGCCAGCAATACCAGATTCAGCACGAGCAGCTAACCAGAGAACGCCTGCGCCCGACCAAATTAAAGCCAGTCGATACCCCGTTTGATAAGTAGCCGCTAAGGCCGCTTGATGATCGCTATCTGCAGACTCAATCCGGAAGGCGTCTAAAGCAATATCTTGCGTGGCAGAGCCAAAGGCAACTAGGAGTGCGCACCAAACAATCGGCGTAAGCTGAACCTTGGGGTCAATGCTGGCCATACCTACCAGACCAAGAACAATTAGCAACTGCGCAAAAAGTAACCAGCTACGCCTTCTACCAAACAATCTTGATAGCAAGGGAATAGGTAGCCGATCTACTAGAGGAGCCCACATCCACTTAAACGCGTAAATCAAACCAACCCAAGTGAGGTAACCAATCGTACTACGATCAATACCAGCCTCTCTTAGCCAGAAGCTGAGCGTTCCTAAAATCAGTAGCAGTGGTAGGCCTGCAGAGAAGCCCAAGAAGAGCATTCGGAGGCAAGGCCATTCGAGGTAAACCCGAAAATCTTTCAGCCAGGACTGAATCGTACTAAGCACGTCGAACGCGGAACAGCGCTAGGCTTCCAAAAAGATTAGGCATCAAAGTAACTTGTCGCCCTTCATGCAAGATGTATTGATCCAAAATCTGTAAACCCAAGCTCGAAGCCAGCTTTTCAAAATCCGCTACCGTAAGAACGCGTACATTGGGTGTGTTGTACCACTGGTAAGGCAAGCTTTTAGAAACTGGCATACGACCAAAGCCAACAGCTAGGCGGTGTGACCAATGTCCAAAGTTCGGAAATGAAACAATCGACTCCTTGCCAACCCGGACCACTTCACGCAAGATCTTTTCAGTTTCGTGAATAGTTTGCAGCGTTTGTGAGAGTACAACCGTATCAAAACTATTATTCTCAAAGAGCGCCAAGCCTCCTTCAAGATTTTGCTGAATGACGTTCAAACCTTTTTGCACACAAGAAAGTACGCGCGCATCATCAATCTCAACTCCATAAGCATGCACGGGTTTTTGCTTTTGCAAATACTCCAAGAAACTACCGTCACCACAGCCAAGATCCAGTACTTCGCTATTGGGCGCAATCCAGTTTGCTATTGCGGCAAAGTCTGCACGCTTCATGATTTAGCCTCTAGCATTTGTTCGAAATAGGCACGAATCAGATTGTGATAACGCGGGTCATCCAATAAGAAAGCATCGTGCCCATGTGGCGCATCAATCTCTGCATAACTGACTTCGCTCTTATTGCTGAGCAAAGACTCCACAATCTCTCGACTGCGATTAGGCGGGAAGCGCCAATCGGTAGAAAAACTCACAACTAAAAACTGAGCTTGCACTTCTGCAAGGGCGCGATTTAAGCTGCCTTCATAACGACGCGAAGGGTCAAAATAATCTAGCGCTCTCGTAATAAGCAAGTAAGTATTGGCATCAAAGTAAGTAGAAAACTTATCGCCTTGATAGCGCAAATAACTTTCTACCTCAAACTCCACATCAAAGCTGAAGCGGTAGTCGTGAGACTCACCATTCGGTCTTTGTAGCTCGCGCCCAAACTTTTCTGCCATGTCATCATCAGACAGGTAGGTAATGTGGCCAACCATGCGAGCTAATCTAAGGCCACGCTTTGGCACTACGCCATGCTCATAGTAGTTACCACCATGAAAATCAGGATCAGACAAAATGGCATTACGCGCTACTTCATTAAATGCAATGTTCTGTGCGCTCAGTTTTGGTGTCGAGGCAATTACCAAACAATGGGCAAGTCGTTTTGGGAACTGGATAGACCAAGCTAATGCCTGCATTCCACCCAAGCTTCCACCCATTACTGCAGCAAAACGGCGAATGCCCAACTTATCAGCCAAGCGCGCCTGGGTGTTCACCCAATCTTCAACCGTAATTACCGGAAAGTCGGCACCATAGGGCTTGCTAGTAGCAGGGTTCATGCTCATGGGTCCAGTAGATCCAAAGCAAGAACCTAAATTATTAACGCCAATCACAAAGAAGTGATTAGTATCTACCGGCTTGCCCGGTCCAATCATGTTGTCCCACCAGCCGATATCTTTTGCATCATCAGGATTGGGCCCAGCCACATGATGTGATGCATTGAGTGCATGACAAACCAGAACGGCGTTACTTTTATCGGCATTGAGTTTGCCGTAAGTTTCAATAACTAAATCGTAGCTCGATAAGATGGCGCCACTTTGCAAAGGCAAGGGCTCGGCAAAATGGATAGTATTTCTAGAGAGATTTAGCTCGCTCATTCGGAAAGAAGAATGCGAAGGCTGATATCAGACGCTTCGGTTGGAAGCTTCTTAAAGCCGCTTCGAGCAAAGCGATGCCAACGGCCCAAAACATAACTCATCAACATCGCCGCACGGATGCTGACTTCGTCTTGAGATACATTTGCCCATTTAACGCCTTGGGTTTGGGCAATACGCAGTGCCTGCTTTAAAGATGCCTCAACACGATCAAGCACTTGTGTAATGCGCTCTTGCAAGCGATCATCTTCTTGCAATAGAGCATCACCCAAAAGTACGCGAGTCATACCGGGATTCTTTTCTGCAAAGAATAAGAGCATCTGCAAAATGCCACGAGCTTGCGCAAGCCCAGACTCTTCTTTTTGGTTAATCTGATTAATCAGACCAAAAACCGTTTGCTCAATAAATGAAATCAGACCCTCAAACATCTGCGCCTTACTAGCGAAATGTCGATAGAGTGCTGCTTCTGAGACTTGAATTTTTGCTGCCAATGCTGCCGTCGTTACACGCTCACCCTTAGGGTTTTGTAACATCTCTGCCAACACTTGCAAAATCTGAAGGCGACGCTCTCCTGGACGTGGACGCTTACGTGTCTTACCTTCCTCGGCAGCTGTCACCTCGATCTCTGAGGCGCTAGGGTCAAAAGAATCACGCATATTTATATCTCTTGTTCAACTCTTAGCGGGAACGAATCATCGTTCCAAATGCTTGCTCTGTCAGAATCTCCAACAGTAGGGAGTGCTCAATTCGTCCATCGATGATATGCACTGAATTTACACCGCTCTTTGCTGCATCTAATGCGGAAGAAATCTTTGGCAACATACCACCAGAAATAGTGCCATCAGCAAATAAGCCATCAATTTCACGTGCCGTTAGGTCAGTTAAAAGCGTACCACTTTTATCCATCACACCAGGAATATTGGTCATCATGACTAATTTCTCTGCATGCAAAATTTCTGCCATCTTGCCAGCCAC